>JBARSG010000168.1:0-3952 GCA_049644625.1 Desulfobacterales bacterium
CCACAATATACAACGGGCAAATCATCTTTTCGGTGGGCGGAGGTATTGTATTCGACTCTGATCCACTGGATGAATATGAAGAAACCCTGCATAAAGGCAGGACACTGATGGAAGTTTTTAAGGGAAAGAAAAAAAAGCAGTAAAAAAAGATTATGTATGGATCAATGGCGCCCTTGAACCTTTAGTTCCGGCCGGCATACTGGTTACGGATCTGGGATTTCAATACGGTTACGGGTTTTTTGAAACCATCAGAGTAAACAAGGGGAACCCAGGGTACCTCAACGCGCATGTTGATAGATTTAATCATACCTGGGAACATCTTTTTGCTGAAAAACCGCCGGATTTGACCTGGGATGAAATTATCAATCAGGTGATTGTCCAAAACAGGCTGCTCAATGAAACCGCAGCCGTAAAGATGATCGCTACCAAAGGAGACAGGGAATCCCCTCCTTTTAATCACACCCTTTTGGTTACCGCCAGGCCATATACCCATCGCCTGGCAGAAAAAAAGGTGCAGGGATTAAATCTGGCTGTATATCCGCACCCGCGTCAAACCCCATTGGCTGATCATAAGACATTGAATTATTTATATTACTTTCTGGCCGGAAAATGGGCCAAGGCCCGAAACGCCGACGAAGCATTGATATTAAACCCGGACAATACGGTTTCCGAAACCAATACGGCCAACATACTGCTGATAAAGGATAATACCGTAACCAAACCTGTTTCTTTGCATGTTCTGCCGGGGATTATGGATACTGTAGTCTGTAAATTTCTCAGCGGGCGGGGCTTTACCATAGAGAGTAAAAGAGTATTTTTAGAAGATTTGTTCAGTTTTGACGAGATAATGATTACAAATTCTCTGATTGGGGCTGTACCGGTGCTGAGCATAGACGGAAAAAAACTGCCGGAGCCCTCAGACCTGTGGAAAAAGATCAACAAAACCCTCCTGTAACCCTAACGTACCAACAGACGAAGATTATTTTTGAGTTACAATAAGACCTTTGCCAGAGGTTTTTGCCGCGAAAAGGTGTTTATCTGCTTCTGCCACAAATGCCTTCAATTTTCCCTTATAACAAGCTACCCCACAACTAATTGTTACCTTGTCCAGACGTTGTCCTTCAACATTCTTAAATTGGTGGATAGAAACTTTTTCAACAAGCCTTTGAGCTACATGTTCAGCATTTTTTATGTCACATACCGGAAGAAAAACAGCAAACTCATCTCCACCATAGCGAAAAGCCGAGTCTGACTCGCGTATTGATTTTCGTATCATATCAGCCAGTTCTTTAAGTAACTTATCGCCTGTTTGGTGACCATAGGTGTCGTTATGTCGTTTAAAATCATCGAGATCGATCATGATGAGGGACAATTCCTGTTTATACCTGTCTGCCCTGCTTGTTTCCTCAATCAGCCTTAAATCGAAAGAACGCCGATTATATAGAGAAGTCAACTCATCTGTAAGTGACAGTTTTTTGAACTTGTTGTTTGAATCAATCAATTTTTTTGAGACCTCATTGAGCTCATTTATTTTACTTTGAAATTCATCATGTAGAACATTAAAGTTTTGTTGGATATTCTCAAACTCATTTTCAACATTGAGCCCCTCTTTTTCTCCTATAATCTGGACCGATTTCGATTTAATGTCCTCCGAGATGGTTTCTATTGAACTAATCCATTTAGACCCCAAGGCAAAACCTAGAAAAGAGGGTAAAAGCATGACCAACACACCATATGTAAATGTAACCTTTAGACCATTTATCTGGTCTGGCATAATTACTGGGCTGACATGCTGATAAATGATAAATATTAATAACAGCAATGGAAAAGTCGAAGATAAAAAGAAAAGTACAAAGAAATTCTTTCTGAATTTTTCGTGCATTAACGAAGTAAACAATGCCATAAATGCCTCCGTTTAATTCATTGATTCATAGCCTTATGAATATAAGTGAGAAATCGGTTTATTTATAATTATCTTAAAATGTTAAAGGTTTAATAGAATTTTCTTTTTAATTTGAATTCGGACTATAGGTTTCTTAGCATGACATGAAATATTATTTAATGTTAATAGCTTGTGATACTATTTAGATATCGATCGCTCTTGTTAAAAATTATTGCCTAATCCAGATTTGCCTCCGACCTTACATCTTATGTCTTTCATCCCCCCTTTAGTCTCGTTTTCTGTTATAGATTCCGTGCCCAAAGCTTGCATCAGCATCACACCAATTTTATTGATGATTTCGTTCGGAATATTCAATCGGTATTAGTTCAATTTTATTGATGATTTTGTTCCGCAATCGCAAACCCCGATTATTCCTATTCATATAGGAAAAATTTCAAGAGAGCAAGTCAGGTTTTGGAATGGCTATCTGCCCAGATCGCGTTTTACCCGCTCAAAGGTTGGGTCGTCTCCAAAACCTCTGCAGCCGGTTGTCAGAGCATGCTTCTTTGATTTTGGGAAATTGCGGCAATGTGACGGTTTGGTTTCGTGAATTCTGCATTTGTAAATATTTTTGTTCGGCAGTTTTCGGAGCCACGGACATCTGGTAGTTTCTTCACCGGTCGTGGGGCTGAACCATATATCCGCGAACAGTTCCTCTCCTCCCACCCTCATAATATTGACCCACTCGAGAATGTCCCAACGCTTTTCCTTCCGCCAGCGCCGCACCTCCTCCATATCAACCGAGGTGCAATATGCATCGTGCAGTTTCAGGCAACAGTGCCCGCACTGAGTACACTGAAACTTTTCCATTTCCGTTTCAACCCATATGCCTTCCTTCCCGTCAGGGCCTTTGCCTGAAAAGGTGTTTACCCACATTGTCCATGCATAGACTTGGGCAATCTCATCAATTCTGGATGTTACTTTGGGAATCAGTTCGATTGCGAGATTTTTAAAATCATAAGCCGGGATAAATTTTTCAATTTTTTCTCCTTTGGCTGCGTACCACATCCCTTTTTCTTCTATATTCTCTGCGTTGGAATCGGCTTCTCCCGGCCTTGCTATTCCGTTGGTCAAAAAGCCATATACTTTTGCAAACAAAGCTAAATCGTACCATTTATCAGGATGCACTGCCAGATCGACAAATACTTCATTGATCGCATCTTCCGATGAAAGGAATTTAAGGGCTTTGTCAACCATTCCATTCTCCTTTAAAATTAAATGAATTTGAAAGTTATTATACTCGGTTAGAATAAATCGTTGATGAAATTTTTCCCCACCAGGCTGCTCTATCCATCTTTTCAGTCTTACACGATAGCCGGAAGGAACAAATTTTGGTAGTTTTTTCTGCGGGTATCTTTAAAAAAACCTGAATATGCCTTTTTTGAAGTATGAATTTCAATGCAATGCGGCAAAAGCTAATTGAAAATGCACCCCTGATCTTCATAATCAACATTTTACCAAATCCACATTATTAAAGCACACTTAGCACGGAAGTCCCTATCGGACATTAAGTGCTTGACAATAACCGTGTTTTCCTTCGATATATAATCATCTATGTTCTGAAGAAAAACTTTTTTCTTGGGTTTAAAAAATGGTCCAATGTGTTATATGAAGCATAATGCACCCAAATTATCATAATAAAGGAAAAAAACGATGAAAGACCAGGCCCTTAAGCTGTTCAGGTCCGCAAACCGCGAGCATCTCCATTTTCTCTGGGGAAAGGCCAAAAACAACGACCTGGATGGTTTGGATTCCTCAGACGA
Source organism: Desulfobacterales bacterium (assembly GCA_049644625.1). GTDB lineage: Bacteria > Desulfobacterota > Desulfobacteria > Desulfobacterales > UBA11574 > S5133MH16. The sequence continues at coordinate 3,706 of JBARSG010000168.1, forward strand.
TGTTTGATATTGCGGTTGTATAACATAATCGTTTTTAAGAATAAAGGGTTCTGACCGACGACAGGGTCGAGATAATTGTTATCAACCGCGGAATCACCTTGTTTGTGTCCGACGATGAGGGGGCCGTCGCATCCACCGGGTACTCCGTTAACTGAATACGTCGGGATAAGATTGAAAATTAGGATTGACACTCCAAATTTTCAATGATAATAGTTTTTCATGATTCCAAGACCGCGGTATTTTGATC
>JBARSG010000169.1:0-1678 GCA_049644625.1 Desulfobacterales bacterium
ATATAAAGCCAAATTTCTTCATATTATGTATGGTGGATGCTGATGTTGGAGAGATTGATTTATCTAAATTTCAAAACATCCGAAAACCGAACATTCCAGTTCAGTTCAATAATTATATTTTAATATAACCCATAGGGGGCGTCAAACACAAAATGCTGGGACTTGGATAAATATGCTCTATGTACATGTATCTTGCCAGTATTCAAAATCAGATCTTATTACAGATATCATATAATAGCCATTGTCAGCTCAAGTGAACCTTCTTTTTGAATAAATGAATATCTTACATCTTATATTTTTCTTTTAAACTTTGCAATTTTGTTAAGTATTGTTTTTGGTGAATGAGATTTTTTTGGTTGCTGATGTCATTCATTGAAAGATTTATATAGGGCCTGATATCGATACCATAAGGGTTCAGCATTTTTTGATTTGCCGTGTCGAGAATCAGAACACAATAGAAAGTGGTTAAAATTCTAATTTTCGAATCCCTGCGTAACAGATAATTTCTTCCGGCCACTGTGTTCAGAAAAAATCCGGCATACTCATATAAAAATCTTGGTGTAGGGCATCCTTTTAAATCCTCCTCACAACATTTATCAGATGTATAAAACCAATAAAAGGCTGGCATTATGGATTCAATAATATCATTTTCATTATTCAGTATTTTCTTTATAAGTTTAATTCGCTTTTTCCCTAAAATTCTGTAAAAGTGAGCCATATTATGTGTTAAACGGATGATATCCGTTGTTTCACCTGTAACTATCGGTAGGTTTTCCGATAATCGCTTAACCACTTGCTTAAACAGGTCATAAGTTCCGTGCTCTAAATTTTGAAGTATTATATAATCCCTTTTGTCCAGGTATGAAAAGAAGGCAATAATTTGCCGTTCCAAATCCTCACAGACAATATCTTCAAGCCCTGGGGAGATTAAAGTTGCTTCTTCTCCGAATACTTCTGTTAGTTTTTCTTCGGGAATAAGTGTTTCTTTTTTTAATGCCAGTTCTTCTTCCAACTTCCTAATTTCTTCCTCCAGTTCCCAAGTCTTTTTCTCAAATTTATCTCGCTCCTGGCTTGTGGCAGTAACAAGCTCCTTTTTGTGCCAATCGGAAATTCGATTATATGCAAAATAACCTATGAATCCGAGGATCATGGTTATAATCAATATTTTTACGAATTTTTCCATTTCAAAAAATATCTCCTTTCAAGTTATCAAAACACAAAAACTTTTATCTGCCCACTCATTTTTTAATCAAATTTAATCCATCTCTTCATTTCTATCCAGATCTGTATTGAGATATAAATGTCATGTATGAGGTTTTCTAACCGAAACCAGACTTGTGCTTTCTTGCCAAAAGCACAGCCTGAAGCCAACTCTTGTTCATTACATATACCATAAAAATGATAAGGGCAAACCCCCGAAATGGATTTGCCCCTACTGAAAAATGATATCACAAATATTTTCGAGGCCCTGATAATTAAGGAGTTATCAGAAACCGCAACCCGAGCCAGGAGAGGTTGCTTCAACACGAGCGATGGAAATGAAAGGGAGCTGAACAAACATATGAAACATTAAAAAGGTAGTTTGTTTTAAAACTGCCTTTGGAATCTTGATTTCTGAACTTTTTGGACCAGGTTCATGGACAGAAGGGGACAATTCTAAGCATTCTAAGCGAAAAGC
>JBARSG010000170.1:0-4423 GCA_049644625.1 Desulfobacterales bacterium
GGTTAGTGTCCATTCAGAAATGGTAGATTTTGGTTTCCGGCAAGGCCCGAGCGAGTTTTCAACCGCAGGCATAGCGCGCTATTTCGAGGATTGAAAACGAGCGAGAACGCCGCCGGGGGCCGAAAGATGCCGTTTATGGATGGACACTAGGTTAAGCGACGTTCCCTTATCCTTGCTGCCTTGCCCTTTAGTTTGCGAAGGTAATAGATTTTTGAGCGACGCACCCGTCCGCGAGTAATTACTTCAATTTTGTCGATGACAGGGGAATGTAGCGGGAAAATCCGCTCAACCCCTATGCCGTAGGAAACCTTCCTGACGGTAAACGTAGCCCCGGTCCCGATTCCACGTTTGCTGATTACTACCCCCTGAAACGCCTGAATACGCTCTTTTTCGCCTTCCTTTATTTTGACGTTAACTTTTACGGTATCGCCGGCGGCAAAAGAAGGAATATCCAGCCGCATCATCTCTCTTTCTAACTGTCTTATTGTTTCCATAATAATCACCTATCTTGGACAAGCCAAAAGCAAATTGAATTAATCTAACGATTTTAATAAATTCAGGTTTAACCTAAAATGGACAAAAAAATTGTCAAAACAGTTTAAAGAAGCGCCTATACAGTATTTCTACTTGATTGTATAGGGTTTTTCTTTTTTTTTAAGTCCCGCTTTAAGCAGAATGCTGTATAAAATGACTTCGCGATTTTATTGGTTTCTTCCAAACAGCCTGTCCAGAATAATGGCAACGGCAGACCGCACGGAAAGGTGGTTGTAATCCGTATTGCCAATAACCGGATTCAGTACGTAATCTGCCTCTGCGATAAAATTTTCCGGCAATCCCCAGGCGGTGCCAAATATCAAAAGATAAAGGTTGCCATCTTGCAGCATTTCCCGAAACTTCCTGAAGCTTAAGTTGCCTGGGTTGTGACGGGCGCTGGTAACCACCGTTTTCGGAGAATCTCCATGGTTTTTGCGGATATGGCATTTTACATCATCTATCGAGTTTTTTATTATAATCAGCTCCAGGGCTTCTCGACGCTTTGGATTATATTTTGATCCTGTTCCTTCTACCCAGTGCCAAACAATTTTTTTAACCAGTGCTTTCTGATCCTCAAGGGGCGTCGCCACATAAAAGGATCGTACTCCGTATGTTTTTGCAGCCCTTGATATATCGTGCAGGTCGAGATTGGTTACGGCGGATGTTATAATATCACCGTTCTTATTGATCACCGGATAATGCGTCAGGGCCACGTATAGATTGGTCATATATGATTTTTTCAATATCGCGGCACCATTTTTTCAGAATTTTTATCTCCTCTGTGCTCAAGGATCTGTTTTCAAGTAAATCTCGCTTTTTCAAAAAGGTTCGTATGAGCGATGATTCAAGCCTCGCTTTTTCAATTTCTTTATGATTGCCCGACAACAGAACTTCTGGAACATCGACACCTTCAAATGTCCTGGGCCTCGTATATTGTGCATATTTTAAAACACTTCCTGAAAACGAATCTTTTTCCGCAGAGTCCTTGCCGCCGAGCACACCGGGAATCAGTCTGGTTACCGCATCGATGATAACCATGGATGCCAGTTCACCCCCGGTCAGGACATAATCACCGATGGAAACCTCATCATCGATCAAATTGTGGCAAATACGTTCATCCACCCCCTCATAACGGCCGCAAACAAAAATAATTCCATCCGATGATGCGAATTCTCGGGCCATGCCCTGATCAAAACGCCGCCCCTGAGGTGTCAGCAGAATTCTTTTGGACAAAGGGGCTTTCTTTGTGGCAGCCCGGATGGCACCGGCCAGCGGTTCGGGCTTCATAATCATTCCACAGCCCCCGCCGTACGGTCTGTCATCGGTCGTACGGTGTTTCCCTTGTGCAAAATCTCGGATATTGACGGCCGATGCCAAAATCTTGTTTCGATCTATGGCCCGTTTAATAATTCCATGTTCCCAAAAAGGATTAAACATTTCCGGGAAAATAGTCAGGACTATGAAATTCATACGGTTACCCTTCATAATCCTTCCGGTAAATCCACTCGCATTGTTTTAAGCTTAAGATCGATTTCCAAAATCACCGGCCCAAGCGCAGGGATCAGTGTTTCATTATCATGAACTCTATTCGGGTCTCTGACAACAAAGACGTCGTTGCTTCCCGTAGGAATTATCGATTCAACGACGCCCAGATACTCATCATCGGTTGTGAAAACTGAAATTCCGATAATATCAAGCCAGTAGTATGATCCGTCTTCGGGTTCAGGAAGATGGGACCTTTCAATAAAAAACACGGAACCGATAAGGGTTTCAACGGAATTTCTGTTCTCTACACCTTTGAGTGCTAAAAGGGCGAGCTTGCCGTGAGGTTTAACCCATTTTATTTTATAGCTTTTTTCAAATCCTTTGGGATTGATTAAAAGGATCAAACTGCCTGGCTTGAAAACAGACAAGGATTCAGCGTAGGAATAGACCTTAATATTTCCTTTTACACCATGGGCGCCAACGATCTTTCCAACAGGGACAAACCCATTTTTCTCCACAATACTATTCTAAAATCTCAAGAACCGAACGCTTTTTTAATTTAGCAGAAGCCGCACTCAATATGGTTCGCATGGCCCTTGCCGTCCGACCCTGCTTTCCGATAACTTTTCCCAGATCCTCTTTAGCCACTTTAAGCTCTAATACCGAAGTCCGGTTACCCTCTACCTCAGAGACCTCAACTTGCTCCGGATTATCAACCAGCGCCTTGGCAATGTAATCGATCAGCTCTTTCATAGCTCCATCTCCTTTGTTGGCTGTTGAGAAATAAGGTAAAGATATTATGTGAAACTCGCAAAAAAACCTTCTTTCTTCAAAAGACTTTTAACCGTGTCTGTAGGGATGGCCCCCTGATCGATCCAGTACTTAACCCGGTCTTGCTTCAGAGACACCTCCGCAGGATCTGCCAGAGGATTGTATGTGCCTACATTTTCAAGGAATTTGCCGTCCCGAGGTGATTCACTATCAGCAATGACAATTCGATAAAAAGGTTTTTTCTTTGCCCCGTGTCTGGCCAATCTGATTTTAACTGACATATTAGATCTCCTTCAAAAGGGCAGCATGCCCTGGCCCAATCCTCGCATCCCGCCCTTGTTGATTTTTTTCATCATTTTCACAACCTGAGTATAATTTTTAAGCAAATTATTTATATCCTGTACACTAGTTCCGCTTCCTTTGGCAATCCTTTTGCGACAACTCCCTTTGATTAAAGTGTGCTGACGTCGTTCCTGGGGGGTCATGGAATTTATGATCGCTTCTATCTTAATAAATTCATTTTCGTCAACCTCGAGATTTTTCAGCTGTTTAATCTTACCCATACCGGGAATCATATTGATCAGTTCAGAAATAGAGCCCATCTTCCTTATCTGAACCATCTGATCACGAAAGTCTTCTAAAGTAAATTCATTTTTTCTCAGCCTTTTTTCAAGTTCAACCGCTTTCTTTTCGTCAACAATTGTCTGTGCCTTTTCGATCATGGTAAGGACATCACCCATTCCAAGTATCCTTGAGGACATCCTGTCAGGATGAAAAGGTTCCAGGTCGCTCAGTTTTTCACCCACACCAATAAATTTTATGGGTTTATCTGTAACCGATTTTATGGATAACGCTGCTCCGCCGCGGGCGTCACCGTCCATTTTTGTGAGAATAACACCGCCAATATCAAGGGCATTATTAAATGATTCGGCTATATTGACAGCGTCCTGTCCTGTCATGGCATCCGCCACAAGAAGAATATCAGACGGCTTTACCGTATCCTTGATACGGCAAAGCTCGGTCATTAACTCTTTGTCTATATGTAAACGCCCTGCGGTGTCTATAAGCAGCGTATCACACAGTTCCCTATGTGCTGTTGTTCTTGCTTCTTGACAAATCTTAACCGGATCAATTTCCGGGTTGGACGGAAATACCGGAACAGCGAGCTGGTCACCCAGCTTAGTTAGCTGGTCAATAGCAGCAGGACGATAAATATCCGCCGGAACAAGGTAAGGCTTCCTTCCCTGTTTTCTCAAATAAACGGCAAGTTTGCCGGCGGTTGTGGTTTTGCCGGACCCTTGCAGACCCACCAGCATTATGGATACCGGATGAGAACCCGAAAGGTTCAAATTCTCGAGACGGCCCCCCATCAGTTCCGTGAGTTCTTGATCGACTATTTTTATAACCTGCTGGCCGGGCGTCAGGCTTGCCATAACTTCCTGACCCAGAGCCCGTTCCTTGATATCAGCAACAAATTTTTTTGCCACTTTGTAATGGACATCAGCCTCAAGGAGAGCCATCCGGACTTCTTTTAATCCCTCCTCGATGTTTTTTTCCGTTAATTTGCCGTGCCCTTTTAGCTTTTTAAATACGGCATTGAGTCGGTCGCTGAGATTGTCAAACATAAAAACAC
>JBARSG010000171.1:0-3549 GCA_049644625.1 Desulfobacterales bacterium
GTGACAGTCAGCCAGGCGTTAAAAAGCATGGATGGAAGACACCCATTACAACAGAAAACTGGCCTATAGATCCTGCCAAGCTTCATCTGGAGGGGGCACCCCACAGTCTTATAGGCCTCACGCTGGAACAGATCGTAACAGATCCTAACATCCAGATCCGGCCAGACGCAGCATCGTGCATGGACTGCCATGACTGGGCCGAGGAGATGACAGCGGAAAGCTTTTGTCGTCGGATAGACGATTTCATCACCACCGACCAGGATGGAGAAGGCCCCAAACCCCAGGTTTTAAAAGATATTTTTGTTGACTGGAAAAACCGTAACTGCCCGGATTGATCGCAATATATTTTCTACCTGGCACAACAGGGATTTAAAAGCGGGAGAATAAAAGGATGGATTGAATTTTCTAATGAATGATTTGAACATTAAAGTGACTACAATACTATAAATTATTATTTAAAAGTTAGGGTCAATTGGTTCTGCCTTTTATTATTTCGAGCTGTGATCATCCCTATTAGAGTAGAAATCCGACCATGTGATATCCTGTGTTCCAAAGTTATATCTGCAACAAAGCTAACCTTGTGATCATTAATATGGATACCACATAAATTTGACCTGTTCCTATAGTTTGGATTACTCCAACGTTTATGCACTTAACCCTGATTTCATTTAACTGCAATTTAACGCATGGTTTTTTCCATCAAAATATCCTGTGTCGCATAACGATATCTGCATAGGGAGCAGTTGCGGGTACGTAATGTAGATTACACGAATTTGACCTGTTTAAATTTGTGTGTTAACTCCAACATACATCGAAATAAGCTGATCCTTTGATCACTGCTACAGATCACAGGCATACCCAACCCTAGGATAAGAGAATTTATGTTGTGAGTATGTCTAACTACTTAAAATTGTTATAATATTTGACCTGATCCATGGATATTCAAATTTCATATAAAAACAACATCTTATAAACAAAATGACAATTTTGAAAGAAAATTGTCAACATAACAATCTGCCGCTTTATATACCCTTTTTAACTGGACCTATGGCCTTTCCTTCCCATTAAAGGCTATCGAGCCATTCCAGAATGTCCTTTCTATTTTCCCAATCAATCCATTCATTGATCTTCGGATCTTCAGAGAGATTAGATTTCATGTATTCGATAAATTTATTTTGAACCGCCTGCTTGCGAGTCAAATCCATGTGGGTATAAGCTGTTGTGGATTGAATATTTTCATGACCCAGGCGGTTTTGTATATCCGTAAGACTCTTTCCGGATAAAAGCATATTGACCGCGCAACTATGACGAAAGCTATGAACCGGATTGATATTTTTGAGGCGTTTCGGACTCAAGGTCTTCTGCAGATATTTTTTACAGATGCGGTAAATACCGTGCCGGGTAAGTTCTGTGCCGCGCTGGTTGATGAACAAGCGGTGCTGATAAAGCGGTTTGGGTTTGACGCGGTATTTGGCAATATAGCGTCTGATGAGCTGAACGGTTCTGGGTTCCAGTTCTATTCGTCGATAGCGATTGCCTTTACCCAGAATGATCAACGTACTATTTTGAGGATCGAAATAGTCAAGGTTAAGCGTTGCGATTTCACTGGCCCTGGCGCCGGAGTCCTCTAACAGGTGGAGGATGGTGTAATCACGAAAGCCATTCTTTTTTATGAGTTTGACGCAATCAAAAACCTTCAGGATTTCATCCGGATATAGAAAGCCGATAAGTTGCTTTTGTTCCCGTTTCTGGGGAATATCCAGTATCCGTTGAGCCACCTCCCGTTTTTCCGGATACATTAGCCGGATCATTTTAGCCAGGGATTTTATGGCAGCCAGCCGATGGTTTCGAGTTCGGACAACATTGCCGCGATCCGACTCAAGGTGATCGAGAAAGGAAAGAAGCATCTCGGGGGAAAGATGCTCGACTCTGAGAGAGGCGATTTGTATGGAAAGCCTGTTTGCCGCAAAGGGCAGAAGCAAGGAAAAAACATCCCGATACGCTTTGATGGTTTGACCGCTGCTGCCCTTTACACGTGGCAGGTACTGATCGAAGAATCGATAGATGAACGTTTCAAGCTTCATATATCCTCTTTTTGTGAGATGGCAAAATCAAGGAGTCCTTGACGCTGCTCGGCATCGATGAACTTCAGGTATTTGGCTGTATACTGATAGATCCGATGGCCCATATAAGCCGCTAAAACGGGCAATGCGTGTTGAGGGCAATCGCCGCGTTCTTTTATGCGCTTTAACGAATTCACAGCGAAGCTGTGGCGCAGGCTATGGGGAGTTGGTGAAGCGAAGATCATATGGCCGATAACCTGCCTGGGGCGATCAATGCCGATATCATGGACTGCCCGGTGAAAGACAAAACGCAGCCTGGGATCATTTAATCCTTTTTGTCGATTTGCGACGAACAGATATGGATTTTGATATTCACCCATAAAGGCATCTCGAACGGCAAGGTAGTTGTCAAGTTCTGCGGCCACGGATCTTGGAACAGGGATGAGACGGTCTTTGTTAAATTTGGTTTTTTCGATGTAAATGGTTCTTTCACGGCATCGATAATGATGGAACTGTAGTCGCAGGGGTTCTTTGATTCTGAGTCCGCATCGGGCCATAAGAACAATAGCCATATATTCAGACAAATCTTTTAGGTATTGCCTTGGTTCTTTACGGATTCGCTTGCAGACTGCCTCAATTAATTGGTCGGTTTGTTCCGGAGAGAAGATAAAGGGGGCAAATGAATGCTCCGGCACAGGCGGGATGTCTCTTAATGGATTTGCCGTATAATAATCCGTTCGTACCATAAATTTAAAAAAGACGCGAACAGAGCTAAGAAAACGATTTATAGATATTGGCTCCATTTTAAGATCGTTCCTGAGATCGAGGAAAAAGGAAGGTTGCAATACACTTGGCTTGATTTTTTTGTCCTTTATATAGCGATCAAAACGTAAAAGATATGATCGTATCGGTTTTATAGAATAACCAAGGTTTTGACGATACGTGATAAATTTGTTGAGTTGGGGAGCCAGAAAGCTTTCAAAGTTCTTCATCGAATATTACCCTTCGCATGAGCTTAATATGAATATTAAGATATTTTTCAGAGGAATTGATGTTATTGTGGCCCATCATCTCTTTAATTTCATAGATGGAGGAGCCTGCCTCCAGCAGATTCTGAGCATAGGTGTGCCGCAACCAGTAGGCTGTGCCGAACAGTCCCGCTTTTCGGATACATTCGGCGATATGCTGGCCGACCGAGGTAGCGGAGATGGGTCGGTAAGGAGCCACCAGATTCAAAAAAAGTCTCCGGTGGCTGCTTTTGGGTCTTGCGCCGATGATATAGGCTGCAATGGCTTTAATGGTGTTTTCAGGAAGGGGAAGCTTAACTGGGCGATCGTTTTTCCGATCCGTCAGGGTCAGCTCCGATTGTGTAAATGAGATGTCATCTAACGTGATGAGGCTAATTTCATCCGGGCGCAGACCCAAACCATACGACAGGTGTACCAGCGCATAATTTCGAAGATTTTTGAATGAAGAAAGTTCAAAG
>JBARSG010000172.1:0-8456 GCA_049644625.1 Desulfobacterales bacterium
GGGATGTGCTTACCAAAGAGCACAAACTTTCGGATCGCCAGTCCCGGGCTCTCGGATACCTCCTGGAGGCTGGCCGTCTGACCATTCAGGACTACGAACGCTTGTTCCCTGAGGTCAACCGTCGGACACTACAGAGAGACATTAAGGCGATGATCGACAAAGGATTGATCTTCGAAAAAGCCACAAGTCCAACAGACCCAACAAAACACTATTTGATAGTGGAGAGCCGTTCGAAGTGATTAGGTGCGACATACTGTGACACGGAGCTGTGACAAGCTATGACATCATGCTGTGACTTGGAATCTTTTATCGGATATAAAGTTAAACTGAATTTGTGACAATTTAACGGGTTATCGGACAGTTATTTTAAACCACGGTTTTGGCACTCAGGTTTAATACTCTCAACCCCCTGACATACGAATCTGTTTATTATCTGAATCTTGCATAGACAATCTTTCATGATTTAATTTAACAATAGATTTTAGATGATTGGAGCTTTGCTTCATCAAGACAAATTTTATCTGATTGGTAATTATCAAGCTATTCCTTTTTTACTTCAAGATAGTCTACCCTTCGGGAGCGCTGATTTTACCGCATCTGCTGTGTTGCAGGACATTTGCGGTAGTGCACTACAGTTGTATGCCCTGTGCCTTGCAGATACGGCAAACTCAGCGCTTGCAAGATTCAGGTATTAAATCTGCTTAATTTGTAATCAGCTCTTATAGCTCGTTCGATAAGGTCTTGCATCAACTTCAATACGGCCAATTCCTTGGCCTTGGCTTCCACTTCGACCGTGATATCGAGATTCTTCCAGCACGCCGGGAAGTCATCCGCATCGATATAATCATGATGATGGCCGGGGTTGCCGGATTCCCAGCCGTTTTTGGGGCTTGACAGGTGAAACAGCGGTTCGCGGTTCCAGGTGCCCAGAGCCAGTTCCGTGGTTGCTTCAACACTGCTGCCGTCGGGCAAACAGCGATGATGGTGCACGTCATACACCAGAGGGATGCCCATGTCCCTGCAGACCGGCAGCAAATCCTTGGGCGTGTACACACGGTCGTCGTTTTCAAAGGTCAATCGCGAACGCACCGGTTCGGGGAGTTGCTCGATTCGTTTTCGGAGGCGGCGCAGGGACGTACTTTTATCCCCGTAACCTCCTCCGCCGTGGATGTTGATAACATCCGCATTTACCCACCGGGCCACCTCGGCCTGGTAGATCAAATCGGCAATAGAACGTTGAACCACCTCGCTGCTCGGTGAAGAGAGCAAAATAAACTGGTCGGGATGAAATGTCGTTCGGAGATCGTGCTTTCGGCAAAACCGGCCGCAGTCTTTGAATATTTGTATAATCTGATCGTGGAAGGGCAAATCTTCCATGGAGTAGCCCATATCGGGATGGGTTTTTAGGGGTAGTATCTGGCTGTTGATCCGAAAATCCTTAATGTCGTGATCCCGACAATATCGCAGGGCTTTGTGCAGGGCGTGGGCATTGTGCTGGCAAATTTCGGCAAGGTATTTAAGCTGTTGATTCCGGGAAAATCTCTGAAGATATTTTGCGGTTGTACGTCGGAATTTAATGGGCGCTTTACGAAAGATGCAGCATAAGCCGAAACGAATCATGAAAAGATTTCCTATTTAAAACTTTTAAGCGGGCGATTTTTTGCGGTGTTCAGATACGTTTCAGCGGATGGATACCGCCCAGCGAACCAGAGTGGCCAGTGCAAACGTGGCGGTTAGTCCAACGGAGCACAGTGCGGCGAACCACAGCCATTGTTTTTGCTTTTTAGTAAAGGGTTTCATCAGACGTCTTACCTCGAAACACATAATAATTAAATGCTACATAACCGAGAACCACGGGAAGCATCACAGCGGTTCCGACAAGCAGCAAGGACTGGGATTCCGGCGCGGCGGCGGCCTGACGAAAGGACACGTTAAATGGAACCATCCATGGCCATAAACTGATTCCCAATCCTAAATAACCCGTCAGAAACACACCGATACTCAAGAAAAAGGGCAGATACTCTTTTCCTTTAAACAAGCTCCGCCAGATCATCACAAACATTAACAGTGTGGATAAGGGAATGGGCAAAAGATAAAACGTATTCGGTAAACTGAACCACAGCGCTTTCACATGGTTGTTCATCATGGGCATGCTGATGCTGACAAGCACCAGGAATATGCCGACATAACCCAGCACATATCCTGCGCACTTTCGCGCCCAATCCTGTGTGATACTATCGGTCTTCATAACCAGCCAGGTGGCGCCCAGCAATGCATACCCAAATACCAACGCCATACCCACCATAACACTGTAAGCATTGATCCAGTCAAAGGCACCGCCGGCAAAGCTTCGTCCCTGAACCGCTACACCCTGGACAAAAGTCCCCAGTACCATGCCCTGCATAAAGGTCGCCGCAAGAGATCCGAAGTGAAAAGAATAATCCCAAATTTTGCGGGATCTTCCGGTGGCCTTGAATCGAAACTCAAATGCAACCCCTCGGAAGATCAGCCCGATCAGCATCAGTATGACCGGCATGTAGAGCGCCGGCAATAATATCGCATATGCCAGGGGAAAAGCGGCAAAAAGACCGCCGATGCCGAAAACCAGCCAGGTTTCGTTGCCGTCCCAGAAAGGTGCAATAGAGTTCATTATGCGATTCCGGCAGCTATCCGAGGGGGCAAAAGGAAACAAGATGCCCACCCCCAGGTCAAATCCATCCAGCAGGACATACAGAAAGACGGCCGTGGCAATGAGGCCATACCAGATCAACGGTAAATCCACGAAGCTTTCGAGACTAAACATGCGTTCCTCCTGTTTCAGAAACCAGATCTGTCAAAAGCGTCGGTTCTTTTACGCCGTGTGCGCCGTATGCTTTTTCCGGAACTCCCGGTCCTTTGCCGATCAGCCTTAAAATGTAATAACTTCCCGCACCAAACACAAAAACATAACTGAGAATAAACGCCACAAGAGACAGTGCAACCTGGGAACCCATTACCGGCGACACCGCCTCTGCGGTGCGCATAACGCCATAGATAATATGGGGTTGTCGTCCGATTTCCGTGACAAACCAACCGGCAAGCACGGCAACAAATCCCGACGGGGTCATGGCCATGCACCAGAGTTGAAACCACCGCTTGTTGAACAATTGTTTGCGCAAAAAAAGAACTGCAGCCGTCACACCGGTAAGAATCATCAACACCCCCATGCCGACCATGATTCGAAATGACCAGAATATCCAGGCAACGGGCGGACGTTCGTCTTTTGGCCATTCTTTCAGACCCTTTACCTCGCCATCGAGGTCATGCGTTAAAATCAGACTCGATAATTTGGGAATTTCAATGGCGTATTTGGTTTTTTCTTCCTCTTGATCCGGCCATCCAAACAGCTTCAATGGCGCGCCTTTTTTGGTCTCCCAGATACCTTCCATGGCAGCCACTTTGACCGGCTGGTGTTCCAACGTATTCAGTCCGTGGAAATCACCCATCACCGCCTGAAGTGGAGCGACAAATATCGCCATAATCATTGCCATTCCCAGCATTACCCTGGCGGGTTTTACATGTCGATTGCGCCGGAGATAATATGCGCCGATCCCGCCGACGACAAATGCCGTGGTGAGGTAAGAGGAAGTGACCATATGCAAAAATCGGTAGGGAAAAGAAGGATTGAAAATGATTTTCAGCCAGTCGGTGGGGTACAGCAGGCCGTCAGCCGCCACCCGGTAACCTTGAGGTGTCTGCATCCAGCTATTGGCGGATAGAATCCAAAACGCCGAGATCAGGGTTCCTGAGGCAACAATGATGGTGGCGGCAAAATGCATTTTTGGACTTACGCGATTCCAGCCAAAAAGCATCACCCCCAAAAAGGAGGCCTCTAAAAAAAATGCGGTGAGCACTTCGTAACCCAGCAGGGGCCCCAGCACATTGCCGGCCCGATCAGAAAAGACCGACCAGTTCGTGCCGAACTGAAACGACATCACCACGCCGGACACCACCCCCATACCAAAGGTTACGGCAAATATCTTGACCCACATGCGGTAGACTTCTTTATAGACCGTGTTGCCGGTTTTTAACCATCGCCATTCCAAAACAGCCAACCAGCTTGCAAGGCCGATGGTAAAGGCCGGAAAGATAATATGAAACGATATGGTGAAGGCAAACTGTATTCGCGCCAGTAAAACAGGATCAAATATTTCTATCATCAGAACAACCTCGTTATTATGTTGATTCAGCCAACTCTGATTGTAATGAATAGCTATCGTTTGTCAAGTTTACTCGATTGTTAAAGATAAACCATGAAACACTCAAAGGTATCAGGCGGAGATATCGTCGCAAACAAGTTGCTGCTCATATACTACTAAGAACAAATTATAGCCAACGGTGATCATCAGGTAAAGTTAAAAAAACTTCGTGCTGCAAGTTAATGATACGTTGTCTCATGATACACAGTTGTATCATACATACAGGTTCAACTAAGAATTTCGTGCTAAAAATGTATGATACATTTTTTCATGATACATAGTTGTCTCATGCATACACTCTCGCCCCAATGGCCTTTAAAATTTAGCAAGTAATATTATTATGTTATACATTATTTCTATTTTGGTATGGTTATTGCTATAACTTAATTTTAGTTTTTGTTAACACAAGTTATCATAAGTCATTAATCCAACAAATCTAAGAGGAGGATGTCATGGACGTAAAAGATTATTGTTCAAACGTGGATATGGAGCTTACGGTATGGAAAGCAAAAATTTTTGACGTAATACGTAAAGCCGATCAATTGGGATCTGCTGATTTGGAAAAAATTCTTCCAAACATTCAAGATCTCAAGATGGTCGTCACTGAAATGGAGGAAAGAACTCATCAGCTCCGGACGGAATGTCCTCTGGAGTGGAAACCGATGAGGGATGAAATCGAGGGTGTCAAGGGCAATTTAACCAATACGTATGACGAAGTCATCGATTACATCGGCGGAAGAGCCGCGCCTGTAGACGTACCGGGATAGGCTTCAATACCATCATTTCATCTGTATTTTAACGCTAGAGCCTTTTTTATTCACTGTCCGATAACCTCTCTTTGTGAGGTTATCGGACTTTCTTTAAAGTCAGCATCCTGTTTATTACAAAGGAGCATCAAACGATTTGGCATACCCTGTGAGCTCCACATATCCTTGGCCGTTAATCTGACGGCCGTTTTTGATTCCCCGAACGGATACACTTCCTTCCCAGTAAGTCACTCCGATACTTTCTTTGGTTTTCATTTCCTGGTCCGCCAGGTTGGGCGAAATCATCAGGTCCATGGCCGGTAACGGAATTCTTAGTCGCCATCCAGACGGATAGACCGTCTTGGAGTTCGGGCTATTCCAAGTATCCGTAACGGTCACTTCAATATCATGCCTGGATAAATGTTTTGTCTTCCCGTTGGAACGGATATATGAGGGTTAGACATTTTATTTCCTGAATATTGCATGAAAATTAATGATACTTTTTAAACGGCTTAATTGGAGCGGGTTTAGACAAAATCATATAATCATACTTTTTACCAAAATGGTAAATCGGATGATGATCTTTTTTATTCATTAATTTTCACCCGAAGGGCGAGCCGGAGGCTTCCATCTGCTGCGTTATTAAGGGTTCGTAATAGTTCACTATGACTTCACCCTTAAATGCCTTGCATATGAAAGCCTCCGACTCGTGCAAGATTCAGGTATTTAACCCATCGTTGTTCAGGTGTTAGCAATACCCAAATCCTGACACCTGACACCTGCTCCCTTTTCTTGTCAGAATTGTCTATTTGTCCGGTTCGATTTGAGTAATCTTTGAACCTTGTATACCAAGACCAGCCATCAAGCCCTTCTGGTTGAAAAAGAAAGCATAAATGTCATCCTTGGCAGTCGTGGTAGTAAGTGAACGGGCCGCTCCCTCATCCACAACAACGACGCTTGGACCGACGCCGATC
This sequence comes from Desulfobacterales bacterium, assembly GCA_049644625.1. Lineage (GTDB taxonomy): Bacteria > Desulfobacterota > Desulfobacteria > Desulfobacterales > UBA11574 > S5133MH16. The sequence goes on from JBARSG010000172.1 coordinate 5,959, forward strand.
TCCCATCCGGAGCTTTTTTTAAGATATTCAAGAGCGCTTTCTGTCATGAAGAACATCGCATATCCAAACGATTGCGCTCCGGCCTGGAGTCCGTATGATGCAGCAGCAGTATTATAATAACCAACCGACTTGCCACCCTCGCGGAGTGCACCCACGCCATATTGGCCTCCGACAATCAGGCCGCCTTTGATCACATTTGGAAAAACAAGAATCCCTTTTGCCACTTTGGAAAGTTCCTTTGCAGTAGAAGATCCTGCGTAGAGCTTTTCGATGGCGATATCGACATCGCGGTCAATTTCAGCGGCTGTTTCTGCAGTCGCAACCATCGTGGTAAAAAGAACCACTACCATAGCCAAAATCGGAACTACAAAGTAAACAAGCTTTGAACTTTTCATTTTTCTATCCTCCTTTAAATTAAGTGTTCATCATAGGCGGCTTGCCCACGATGCTGTCCTCTGATTTTTTTGTAATAAGAAAAACCAGGGCAATTACAAACAGATATTTTGCTTTCATTTCGGAACATCTCTCTAATCTGTTTTCCGCAGGAGGCGCGATGCGCCCGCCATCCGCCTCCTGCGAAGCTTACTTTGTCAACTACTTCACCAGTTCCAAATCCGCCAGCTTGAAAGTCTTGTTGTAGAAGTCTTCTTCTGGTCCATAGAAACGGAACATGAGATAAGGGGGTTAGAATCGAATCTTTACGCCCACTATTGGACCAGTGATATACAGGTTGTCGAGGGCCGAACTGTCGTCAAAATCCCAACGCATATATCGATACCCGCCGATCAGATCGACCCGGCTGAATCGGTAGCCGACACCGCCAAAGGCCTGGTAGGTCAGATCCGAGTTCCCGGTGCCGATATCAAAGTGGTAGGGCAGATACCATTTTTCGTTTAGCATCACTTCGCCCGTAACACCGACGATAGCGTCCCAAACATCACCTGAATCAGAAGCTGACTTAGAGAGTTCCTTGTCCCTGACGCCATCGATATCCACCTTCAAATCGACGTCCAGATAGAGATAACGCGCCCCGGCCAGGATGTTCAGCTTGAATTTGTCTTTCTCAAGGATGTTGTAGCGGACCGTCGGCGTCACGACCCAGGCCTTCAACTCAACGTCAGCATACACATTTACCGGGAGGTTAAGCAGGTACGCCGTGCTGTTCTTGTCACCCTCCAGGTCCATGTAGATCACGTCCACATTGAACTCCCACTTGTCTTTTTTGACACCGCCAATCGCCATCACCATGAACTGGAGGTTATCGAGGATGTCATCAAGATCAATTTCGAAGTCAGACCCGGTTGCCGACTCGCCATAGATGTTGGGCATCCAACCGTAGAGACCGACAAAGAATTCCAAGTCATCCTTTTGGGGTGCGTCCTGTGCCGTGACGGTTCCCGACAAAAAAAAGACAAAAACAACGAACGATACGAACAATAGTATGGTTTTTTTGTACTTCACTGTTTCCTCCTCATACGTTTTTCATCATTCCTGGCCGAAAAACAGCCAGCCAAAATGGAGATGAAGGCATAGACGGTGATATTGTTCATTCTTAACCGCTGAACGTATGAACCTTGAACCTATTTTTACTTCACCAGCTCGGGGTCATCCGGTCGCCAGATCTTGTTGAGCCATGGCTCCACCGGTCCGTACATGGGCAGTCGGGTTCATTACATTTCTCCTTTTTAGCCCATGATGCTTTTCTCATGACAATACTACTTTTGATTGATAGTTAAGGGTTAAAAGTTCAGGGTTTCCGCCGCCTTTAAATTTCCATCACTCCATTTCTTTTTCAAGCTTTGAACCCCTTAACCCCTGGCCCAGACCTGGCATGTCAAGATGCGGTGATGGAAAGCCAAGCAATCATAAACAGAGAAAACCATTGTATATCCACATCCCGTCGCACCAGGGCAGGCCTGAACCGTTAACCTGGAAAGCGAATCGGCTCAGAGCTTATCTGCAGTTATATACGCCTACCGCGCAACGCCGCACCGAGCGCCGCGCAACGCCGGCAACGCTCACTGGGGTTAGCGGACGCCCGACTCTGGCTTCGGCAGTCGGAACCAAATGCTGAGCCCCGGGGACCGAAAGCTGCTGTCCTATCTCAGAGCCGAACGTCATGATGATTCCGGCAATTAAAACGATACCCAATATCTTCAACATTTTCATTTTGCATCTCCTTTCATGAAATGGTTTGGCAAATCAGCCGTACCCTTTAGATCCTTCAGCTCGACCTTATTAGCTTTGGTTGGGTTCTTGAAGCGAAAATCGGTTGCTGCCACCTCGCCGCCGGTCTTCCAGTTTCTGGTCTGAATGGTGTATTGCGGTCCACTGCTAAGGTGCTTGGAAGTAATGACATATCGGCAAGGATAGGGGCGCTTGCCTTGGGCAATCCAGATCTGCCAATCAACGTCCTTGGTTCGAAAAGCAAGGAAATCGCATTCAACGCCGCCGACCACACCGGTGCCAAGGTCCTTTACGTCAATGACATCACGCAT
>JBARSG010000173.1:0-5060 GCA_049644625.1 Desulfobacterales bacterium
ATATTCACCTGGGCGGCATCGGCATGCTTGCGGATATTGTTCAGACCTTCCTGAACCAAACGGTAAAGATGGATATCGATATTAGAATCCAGGTTAAACAAGTGTAACCCGGCCGATTGAAAGTCAATTTTCACTCCGTTTTTTATAGAGAACTCTTCACAATAGATCTTAAGTGCCTCCGCAATGCCCATATCCGTCAGAACGGGAGGACGAAGATCATATGAGAGGTCTCGGACGGAGCTGATGGCTCCTTGAAGGCTGTTTGAGATTGCCAGTAATTTTTCCTTAACATGGGATTGTAACCCCGGCTGATCCTTTAAAAGTATGTCACACTCAATTTTTGAAACCGAAAGGTCTTGTGCCAGCCTGTCATGGAGTTCATAGGAAATCATCTGCCGCTCATGTTCCTGGGCCTGTATCAGCATTTGAGAAAAGTTACGCACAAGATCTTCAGCTTGCTTGCGTTCGGTCGTGTCATTGATAAAACCCTCAATCGCCACAATTTCCGCGTTTTGATAAACCGGCTGGATGTTATACTCATGATATCCATAGGAACCATTTTTTAAACATCGTCCAAATTCACCCTTGAGCGTCTCGCCGGATAGTGCCCGGCGAACATTTTCCCGGGATTGGGCTCTGCTTTCTTCCGGCTGGGTGAGTTCAAAGCTCTTACCGATAATTTCCCTGCTGGAATATCCGTGCATGCGTTCCCATTCGCGATTGACATACTGCCATAATCCATCTTTGCCAGCCCGATAATAGCCAAAGGGGGCGTTATCAACAATATCTCGAAATCTCCTCTCGCTTTGCTTCAGCGCCTCCTCAGTTTTTTTCCGCTCGGTAATATCCCTGGAAATCTGGATGAAGCCTGTAATTTTTTCTTTCTCACTAATTATAGGCACGCTATAGGAATCGAAATACTTTCCCCCTAGCTCGGGATAATGCAGGGTATATTTTTCAATACGCCCTGTTTCCCGGGCCTTTAGGGACGGACACCTTCCACAGGGCGCTTCTCTGCCGCGTAGGGTCTTATAACAGAATTGGCCAATGACATCTTCAAGGGGAACATTTAAATCCGAAATAACTGTTTTATTGGCCCAGATGATTTTCAGGTCCGCATCAACATAACGAATCTGATCCATGGAGGCATCAAGAATCGCCTGTTTCTGCCTTTCAGACTCTCGTAGGGATTGATTAAGCTCCCTTTGGCGAACCACTTTCTCAATAACACTGGGCAGCAGGGTAAAAAAGTCCCCGGACTTAACCAAATAATCTTTGGCCCCGGATTTCATAGCCCGTACCGCAATATTCTCGTCTCCCTGACCGGTGATCATAATAACCGGAACATCTATATCCTGTTGATTTAACAGTTCCAAAAACTCGATACCATTCATGCCGGGCATGAGGTAATCCGTTATGATAACCGTGGGGTTGATTTGATCGAGCCGTTCAAGGCAGGTGTTTGCCTCCTGGAAATGAAACACCGAAGCGTATGGAAACTCCCTGGCAATGGCCCGCTTCATGAGGCTGAAATGAGCTTCTTCGTCTTCAATGATCAGGACTGTTAACGTTTCCACGATTAAAACTCCCGGAATTTCTCTTCTTAAAACCCTTAGTTTTTAGAAAGGTTCAATCTTCAATAACTGGCGGCTTGTTCAGGATCATCCAGTAAAAATCAACTTGTGCGATCTTTTCTTCAAAGGCCTTGTAGCCCACGGGCTTTGTCAGGTAGCTGTTGGCATAATGTTCATACGAACGGACAATATCCTCCTCCCGTTCCGAGGTGGTGAGCATAATCACCGGTATCCGTTTCAGACCAGGATCTTCCTTGATCGTCTTCAGGACGTCTATCCCATCGATACCGGGAAGCTTAATATCCAGTAGAATCAATCCCGGAACAGGATATTTTTCTTTATCCGCATACGTTTCACGATTGTAAAGATAGTCCAGGGCCTGCTCTCCATTGGAAACAATGTCAAGCCGGTTGGCATTTCCCGCCTTTCGAATGGCCCGTTTGGTAAGTTCCGCATGAGCCTCCTCATCTTCCACAAGCAAAATGTTTGAGGGTTCGTAATCCATATGTTCAAGCCTCCTTGTTTTTTAGGGTGAAGAAAAACGTGGTCCCTTTCCCCGGCTCGGATTCCAGCCAGACTCTGCTGCCATGGTATTCGATGACCCGTTTTACGATTGCCAGTCCAACACCGGTTCCTTCTTCAAGCTTTTTTGCGGACGGCAGCCGCTGGAACACCTGGAAAATCTTTTCAAAATATATTTTCTCAATACCGATGCCGTTATCCCTGACAAAGATCACCTTCTGGTCATCCTGCTCTCGAACTCCTACCTCAATTCGTGGAGAGGGGTTTTCCTTGCCAATATATTTAATTGCATTGGATAACAGGTTCTCCATGACCTGAATCAATCGCTTTTTCTCACCATAAACCAATGGAAGGTCTTGCGTAACGGTTACCTGAATATTTCTTGCCTCGATCTGAGGTTGAAGCGCTGTAACAGCTTCTTCGATCAGATCTGCCAGGGGAAATTCGGTCTTTTTTACCGTTAACCGCCCGATGCGGGAGAGTTCCAGCAAGTCGTTAATCAAAAGCTCCATCTTTTGGGTAGCATCACTGATATAAGTAAAGTATTTTTCGCAATCTTCAGGGATCAGATTTCCAAAATCTTCACGCAAAGCGCCCATAAACCCTTCAATGGTAACAATGGGTGTCTTCAGGTCATGGGAGACCGAGAACACAAAGGTCTCAAGTTCCGCGTTTTTGGCGGCGAGTTCTGTGAGCAAGGCCTCTAACTTCCTTTCATTTTTCTTTAACGCCTCTTGGGCGCGTTTTCGTTCACTGACTTCATGAAGGGCATGGTCTCTGGCCTGCCGGTACATTTGCATTCGATGATTAAGAAAATGAAGAAGCAGCGAGAGAATTGCGGAGATGAAAAGGCCGAAAGCCAGAAGCCCGGGGTTTCGAACCACCCTCGGCGGATAAAGGTCAGCTTTGGGGAAAAGTTCCAATTGCCAGGTTTTTCCGGGAAAATGGATCCCTCGAAGGACGTGCAAGTTATCCTTTTTCGGATTACTGTGGCTCTGTTCTTCATTCGTATAAATCAGTCGATCGGCTTCGTAAAGCCTGATCCAAAAGTCCGTGAGTATACTCTCGGCCAAACAGGTGTCCATAACTCGCTTAACCCGAAATACACCGTTCAGATAACCTTGCACCCGGCCGGTATAAATCAGAGGCCGGAATGTATGGAAACCCAGTCCTCCCTGAATAAGTTCCGTACAAGGGGTGGCCACATATTGGGGATGTTCCCCGGCCTTTTTAAATGTATCCCGTACCCGCGAATTCAGATGTTCATAGACCATGTTACCGATGAAACCTTCATTGCCTTCCTTGGGGAAAACCCAGCGAACAACCCCCCCGGGGTCGATCCAGTTGATCCCCGTAAAACCGGGGTAATGGGTGTAAAAATCCTCGGCAAATTCAAGAAAACGCTTCTGGCTGAAGTCAGGCGGGGTTCTTTCGACCCATCTATCGGCCAATAATTCAAGAGAAGCCATGCGAGCGTTCATCAGACCTTCGACACGAATCCGTATCTGTCCCGAAGACGTTTCTGTGTGTCGAAAGACGAGCTCTTGTTCATGCCTGTTTTGATTTTGCCACAGAATTACTGCACCGCTGCCAAAAATTAAAAATGCGGCAATGGGGAAAAAATTTTTGAAATGGGATATCGATATCTTCAACGAAAGTCTGTATATGATATTGTATCAGGGTTAAAAACCGTATTGTCGGTAAACGCAAAACGTTTCATAAGACCGTACCTATCGCATAGGGTTTACGTCCCTACTTTCTGTTAGAATCAAGTCGATTTACTGTTATTCCGGCGCGTTCTGAATTGACTTGAATTGAAACTTTGATTTTCTTCACAGATGTAAAAAATATGTCCAAGTCTGAGAATGCATGCTTTTTAACAAGAAAGGGTGGTAAAAGCAACACCCTTTTTTTCGCCTTGAATTGCGTTACGCTTGACCAGCCTAAGATCCCATTTTGCTTAGGCTGGATCTCGCTGTCGAGCCGGCTGAAAAAAATGACATGCGCCGCCAGGGAAGATACAACGTGTTTACGGCAATTCGATTTTAAGGATTTTTTTGATAAGAAGATGAGGCAGCAGATCTCTTCAACCATTTGACGAATACGTTTAATACAATCCATTTGCTTGCCCAGGTTATTCATTTACTCGAAGCAATTTTGATTGCTGTTCCTCAATGCGCCGCTTTTTTTTCGAGAAACTAATAATGTTCTGCTTATCTGCACGATCTGATTTGATCCCATGGGCCTTGGGATCCGAAATTTTTTGTTCATTATGTGCTTTTTTTCCGGAATTATTAGTTATTCCATGGGGTTCCGTATTTTGCCGGTTTACGAGAGGTCGCTGTAACATTTTTTCATAAAGATCTATATAATGTTGTGCGGTCACCTCATGATTAAATGTAGCGGCGCTTTGAATCATTATCCGTTTGACCTGCTTTTCCTTTTCTTTTGCGGGCAGCAGGTAAAATTGCATGGCCTGATCAATGGCCCAGGATAACCCTCCCGGGTCGAATGTGTTGAACAGAAAACCGTTGCCCGTATTGTTATCTAAGTCCAGGTGGGTAACCGTATCATGAATTCCGCCGGTATCGTGGGCTACCGGGAGAGCCCCATAAATAGCGCCTATCATTTGTGGAAGGCCGCAAGGTTCAAAACTCGACGGCATCAGTACAAAATCCGAAGCCCCGTAAGCCAGACGCGCCAACCGTTCATTGAAGCTGCATACTGCCACTCGATCTGACAAATTATGGGATCGAACGATGTCTTTAAAATGCCTTTGAAACCCTCCATCTGCTACAAAAACGATCTGTAAATTTTGTTTCAAATAGCGGGAAACCACTTTGTAAAGTATCCCAGCCAGCAACTGGCATCCCTTTTGAACCGGATCCAAACGAGAAGGCCAGAAAAAAACGGGGGCCTGTGGGTCCCGCATCAAGCCCAATTTTTTTTGTAGGATGCGTTTAT
>JBARSG010000174.1:0-1841 GCA_049644625.1 Desulfobacterales bacterium
TCAATAAATTATGTAACTACTTAGGTTTAAAGTTCCAGGGTTCACGGTTCAAGGTTGATAATCTCGTAAAAAGTCGGAAATCCCTTAAAACGTCATTCCTGCGAAAGCCTGAATCCAGTGATTTCAGTATGTTCTGGATGCCGGATCAGGTCCGGCATGACGAATTGAGACTTTTTACGAAAACATCAAGTTTAACTGATGAAAACTGCACGATTTTGAGATATTTCTGCCTGTGCCTCCACGGCAGACAGGGAGGGGTGGCACATTGCGCGTAAGGGCTGCCGTTCATAGGTTCATCAACTATGTCAAGCAATATGAAAAATGCGACCCCGCCGCAGGCGAAATCCCGCGTTCCGCGGGACTTGACCTATTCTATAAAAAGCGTTAAAAACCTAACCACACAGGTCGCAAATTTTTGACAATATACGGTTTAACGGCTAATATGAATCGACATTCACAAATAGAAAATTCAGGCTATTTAAAATGGCCCAATCTCATTCGCGGAACCCTGATCAAACGATATAAACGCTTCATGGCCGATATAAAACTCAGGAATGGTCATGTGATCACGGCCCACTGTCCCAACACCGGGAGCATGCTGGAATGTTCCGAACCGGGACGGACGATTTATCTGTCCCGCCACAACAACCCGAAAAGGCGGCTCAAGTACACGTGGGAGATGATAGAGATGCCCACTTCTCTGGTTGGCGTCAACACGTTGGTCCCAAACAAACTCGTAAAAACTTCCATCCTGGCGGAAAAAATTCAGGAACTGTCGGGATTTGATCGCGTTCGTTCGGAAGTTAAATACGGTGGCAATTCTCGGATTGATCTCCTCCTTGAAAAAGGAGAAAGCCGTTGTTTTGTTGAGATAAAAAATTGTACTCTTGTGATCGATGGCGTGGCCTGTTTTCCCGATGCAGTGACATCACGGGGGCTCAAACATCTGGTGGAGCTTCAACAACAGGTGCGTTTGGGCGATCGGTCTGTGATGCTTTTCCTGGTCCAACGCATGGATGCAATGGTGTTCAAGCCCGCGGACCATATTGATCCTGCCTATGGCAAAGAACTCAGAAAGGCGGTCAGGAATGGCGTAGAGATCATAGTTTACGATGTTTTTTTGGATCTCAAAGGGATCAGGTTGAATCGGCGACTGCTTTATGTGATTTGACAGGAACAGGAGAGTTTTTTGATTTTACGGAATGAAATGGGTTACAATATTCTTGGATTTGAACGTTAACGACAGGTATTTTGAAAGATGATTAGTGCAATTTTATTGGCAGGTTATAACAATAAGCGTGAAGTTAAGAAGTACAGCCGAACTGTGGCGGAACATTACGGTGAGAAATTTATAGAGGCCGGTTACAAGCCTTTAAGAGAATTTAAGACCGTTAAAAATGGCAGGAAAGAAAGAAAGCCCCTGATCCAATATACGCTTGAAAGGCTTTTTGAGAACGAATTCATTGATGAAATTATTATTGTCGGCCATCAGATGCTGCTTGAGCAACGACTGGGCAATTTTATTAAGCAATTCGAAAAGCCCTGTTGCATTGTGAACCAGAACTCAAAAATACCTGATGATGTCATCCGCCTTTTCAACATTACCCCCAGAAAAGTTAAATACAACTCCATCGCGGGGAATTTCATCAAAGGGTATGCGGCCAGCAATGCGTGTAAAGAAAAAAAGCATGCATTATTTATGGCCTCGGATTCACCGTTGACGACCAATGAATTTGTTAATCGTTTCATTAAGGTTGTCAAACAATATCAGGATAAGTTCGCTATCATTGTCCCTGCAATTCTTATTGACGAAAAGAAAGATAGGCTTGGCAGATCACCCC
>JBARSG010000175.1:0-5567 GCA_049644625.1 Desulfobacterales bacterium
CATATCATCCGTACGGCCGAGGATCCGGTCATGCATGGGTAAGGGCACGCCGCAGGGACATTTCTGATTAAAAAGGCGTGTAACGTCATGTGTTCGGTAACGAATCAGAGGACTTCCTTCCTTACTCAACGTGGTGACAACCAGTTCTCCCTGTTGGCCGCAAGGGACCGGTTTTAGTGTTTCCGGGTCAAGAATCTCAAAAATAAAATGGTCTGCCCAGTAATGGATTCCGTGGTGACGGCTGCAGTCGAGGCCCGTGCCCGGCCCATAAAGTTCGGTGAGCCCGTAAATATCAAAAATATGCTCAACACCCATGAGTTCCTTGATGCGTGCTCGCATTGACGCACTGTGGCGCTCCGCTCCGAGGATAATCCTTTTAACTTTGATTCTGGATAAAAGATTACGTTTATGAATTTCCTCTGCCATGAGCAGAGCCATAGATGCCGTGGAACAGAAAACAGTGGTTTGCATATCTACCATCATTTCACAATGCATTTCCGCGTTGGCAGGTCCTATAGGCACTGCCATGGCGCCGAACCGTTCACAGCCTGCCTGAAATCCCACACCTGCAGTCCATAAACCATAGCCCACGGCGATCTGCACACGATCTTCCCGGGTTAAGCCCGCAAGCTCATAGCATCTGGCAAAAATATCCGCCCATACATCAATATCTCTTTGTGTGTAGCAAAGCACCTTGCGCTTCCCGGTGGTCCCTGAGGAAGCATGAATCCGGACAATATCTTCAAAAGGTGCCGCCCTCAAAGAAAAAGGATATTCTTGCTGCAAATCGTTTTTATCGGTAAAAGGGAGGTATTCGATATCTTCAAGCGACCGGATATCTTCAGGTCGTATGCTTGCATCGTCGAGTTTCTTTTTATAGAATGGCGAATTATTATAAGCGTGGCCGATCGTCCATTTAAGGCCTTCACGCTGAATCTTTTTTAATTTGTCATCGTTCAAATCATAAGGAATAAAACTCATAATAAACTCCTCCAGTTATACAATCGCTTCGCGATTCTATATAACGCGGCTTTGCCGCTCTAAAAAAGGAAATTCCTATACTATCAAGTTAGAATAAAAAAGCCGGTAATCCGAGAAGAAGCACCGGCTTTTAAATCAAAAGAGCTATGAGCTACTTCTGGGTCGATGAGCGAAGCTTCTCACAGCTCTAAATTTTTTATTTTTACTCAGAATGGTGAGCAAGCTTCATTAACTTCGCCACCACCACCAAAATATAAGTTTCATTATGGCCTTTATGATGAGACCTTTCGCAAAGGTCTCATGATCACTGGTTATGATTTTATGTGTTTGCCCTCGGTGTAACTTCTCAATAAGTTCTGGTGTATGAAATAATCATATTGACCCGCCCACTGATAATAAAATGTAACCTGTCTGGAACTCGCATTTAAGTGAGCCTAAAGAAAAAACAGTAGCCGATCCTTTAATACGCAATGGTTAAAGGCGCCATCATACGTTTAAACGATAAATTTTATGAACCGCTGTTTTTTCTTAAGGCTCACTAACCTGCTCAAACAGCCAGACATATTACATTTTATCACCAGTAGGCTCCATAATTTATTGAGATGTTACCCTTCGGTTAATTAACTACTTAAAACTTAAACAACTTTTTTCCCGTCTGTTTGGAGCAAGCTTTTTTCCCTTTACCTGAGTTGAAACTTTTTGTCAAGTAACTATAAGCAGTATAGCCGGAATTTCTAATAATGATACGAAATCCATAGCATCTGAAAAAAAAACACACGGACAGCCATTTTTTTATTGAAATTTTTAATTAGAAAGATAATATAGGGCAAATTTTTTTTTGCTTCATGATGAGGAGGAAGAGGATGCATAGAACACGAATCGGTGTATTGTGTATGATTATGGTTTTTGTTTTTGGGATATCTCTTGAAGTTGCCGGCCAGAATGCAGGATATAGTGAACAAAATCCAGAGGATATGCGCGTACCCATGGGGGTTATCGTACTTAAACCGGATGCGTCTATCGAACAGAAGAAGTCTCCTGTTGAATTCAATCATTCCAAGCATTTTCGTTATGATTGCCGAACCTGTCATCACAAATGGGAAGGGAATGCCAAAATTACCAATTGTACAACTTCAAATTGCCATGATCTGCTCAACTCACCGGAAAAGCCTACAAAATATCTGGCTTATACGGATACGGGCATAAAGTATTACAAATATGCCTTTCATCAAAGCTGTATTGGGTGCCATAAAGAAATAAAAATCAAGAGAAAAAAAATGGAAATGTCGTTTACGACGCATGAAGCGAAGCTGCCTAAAACCGGCCCCACCGCTTGCATCGAGTGCCACCCCAAAGAATAATCTTGCTTCTTAAAAGATGTTAAAGCAAAAGAAGATTGCAACGTTAATTAGAGAAAACAAAACACTGTTTATTATTATTGCAGTGGTTCTTTTCCTGGTTGAACTTGAAATTTTTGCGCTTGCAGCAATGAAATCCGGGCGCAAATCATGGCTTCAAGTGATTGATGCCAATGGGAACGTAATACATGAAACAGACGGTAAGAATCTAAGTGATTTCAATAAATATTATTTTGAAAAAACTTTCGGCCCGTTTGAACAATATCATGTTAAGCTTGCAACCAAGGACTTCCCTTTTCCGTTCAGAGCCTGGTTCGTGGCGGCCGTGGGTATTCCTATTGGTGCTATTCTTTTATTTGCGTTTGCTGTTCAAGCATATCTATCCCTTTTTTATAAGGAACAGAGTTCAGGTGAATATGATGTGAAGAAAAACGAGTATGAATACCGTTTTGAAAAAGTCATCGCCGCCATCAGCCGTTTCAACATCTTTACCATCGGTTTCCTTGTATTACTTGGGGTCTTTTCTTACTGGGTTGTGCCCAATCTGATCGTTCATGTGGGAAGGCTCGGTGTTGAAACCCTGACCCGATACAAATGGATCTTTTTATCTTTTGGTATGGTTTTCTTGGGTCTTATCATATGGATAATCCATTTGAGGTATCTTCTGGCAAAAAAGGCCATAGACAGCCATGCTGAAATCGATAAATACCGCCTGCAGCTTGAATTTGATCAAGGCAACAGATATCCTCTCCAACTGGAATACGATCAAAAAGAAAAAACAGACAGGCCGCTTTGAGCCCCGGCACATAAAGGTGAATTTCAAAACATAAGCCAGCTCGGAAACTATTTTGCCTTGACATTTGCCCTGACATTTGCCATGAAAGCATTTTATTGGTTTATAAGTATTATAAAGGCCCGGCGGTTTTTGCGGGTTGATTTCGCTCTGAAGGATTTTTCCCTTTGCCGGCGTGACGACCTGAAGCTTGGGACTGCAAATGAGAGGATTTAAAAGGAGGTCAGAATTATGGCGAATGGGATTGTAAAGTGGTTTAGTGACAAAAAAGGGTTTGGATTTATTGAGCAGGAAGACGGTACGGACATTTTTGTCCACTACTCTTCCATTAACATGGATGGGTTCAAGACCCTGGCTGAAGGAGAAAGGGTGACTTTTGACGTGGAAGAGAGCGACCGCGGACCATCGGCAAAAAACGTTCAAAAAGCTTAGTTTTCAAAATAATCATGTTATCAAAGGCATCTCATTGAAACAAGATGGGATGCCTTTTGTTTGTTTTGCCTGGACAAACCAGAATCAAACATTACTCTAACTATCTGTTCTGAAGCCAGCTTTCAAGGCGGCGAAGGCCTTCTTTTATTGAGATCCGTGGGGCATATCCCAAGTCTTTTCCGGCAGCGCTGATATCGAACCAGTGGGCTTTTGCGAGTTCATCTGCCAGAAAACGTGTCATCCGGGGCTCTCCGATAATATTAAAAGTTCTGTATGCGAATTCGAGTATACCTCCGATCAACCATGCCATCCTGCGGGGCATTGAACGCTTGACAGGAGCAAGACTTGCCGCTTTTAGAATATGGTTTATCATATCCCATAAAGGAACAGGTTCTCCCTGGCTGATAAAATAGATATTTCCGGAAAGTTTGGGGTTCTTTTCCAATTCATCCGCAGCCAAGATATGGGCATCTGCAGCATTGTCTATGTAAACCGTGTCTATAAGGTTTTTACCGTTACCTACTCTTATGAGGCGGTTCGCTCTTGCGATAATTCTAGGGACAAAATGTTTATCCCGTGGTCCCCATATCAAATGAGGCCTTAAAATAATGGTCATTAACCCCTGGCCGGTGGCCTTGATGACATGCTGTTCGGCAATCGCCTTTGTTTGCGGGTAATACGCATGATACGTTGCTGGATAAGGAACAGATTCGTTAACTCCTTCCATGTCAGTACCGTTGAAGACAACGCTGGGCGAACTCGTATAAATCAGCCTTGAAATATGATGCTTTTTACAGCCGGCAATAACGTTTTGGGTGCCGGTTACATTGGTTCTGTAGTAGTCGGAATAATCTCCCCAGATCCCGGCCTTTGCTGCGGTATGAAAAACAAGGTCCACGCCTTTTAATGCTTGTTCAATTTCAGTTTTATCACAGATATCGCCCTGTATCTGTTCAATACCCATGGATGAAAGTTCGGGGTAATGGTTGCGGGAAAAGCTTCGGACATGATATCTTCTTTCCACAAGCAGTGTTACAATAGCGCTGCCCAAATAACCGCCACCCCCTGTGACCAGAACTTTTAAGGGAGGGGTTGCTTTTATTGAGTTACCATTTTTCATTAACGTAATTTCTTTTCTGCCCATATTGCCAGTTTTTCACGGAAAATCTTTGAATTATGGCGGATGTCTACCGGAAAAGACTTGCAAAACAATATACTGCCAATGTTCTTTGTGAATTCATTTTGCTGTGCAAGCTCAAAAAGTTCTTTTTTAATTTTCTTTTTTTTAACCTTATTTTTTTCATGTTCCAGTTCGATGCATATTACCGGTTTTTGTCGATGCAGAGGGCCTATCCCTACAAGGGCGCTTCGAAACACCATGGGATGATTGTTGAAGATCGCCTCGCAGGGGATGGTAAAAAGAGTAGTTTCTTCAGTGGTCACGCGGTGGCTTTTGCGACCGCAGAACCATATCCTTCCCTTTGAGTCGATCCATCCGAGATCACCCATCCGGTGCCATACCGTATGGCTGTCTTTAATCTTGGAAAGGGCATCTGCTTCGGGTCTTTCAAAGTAGTGTCGGGTGACCAGATCTCCTTTCACCGTTATCTCACCAATTTCGGTGTCTTCAACCACAAGGTCGTTTGACCACTTGCTGATGGGATCGTCACTGATTTTGATAATTCGCACGTCTAGGTCGTTAATGGGACGTCCGATGCAGATACCATAGCCTTGCTCGCTTAATTTTCTGGTTTCAGACAGGATTTCATTGCTCGAGATAGATATGACGGGCACCGCTTCGGTGGCGCCGTATGGCGTATGAATCTCGGCATCTTCACAAAGCATGGAGGCAAACTGCTCAATAACAGATGGCGCTACCGGCGCTCCGGCTGAAATTACCCTTTTCAAAGACGGCAGCGTTATGTTTTTTTGTTTGCCGTATCTGCCGACGCGATTCAACAGGGCCGGTGACGCGAACATGCTGGTAACCCCCTGGTTTAAAA
>JBARSG010000176.1:0-12456 GCA_049644625.1 Desulfobacterales bacterium
GAATAATGTATTCTACCATTTATAATAAAGACAAAGCGAAGCGCCTTCCACATTCGACGTTCGACGTTGAACGTTCGATGTTCGATGTTCAAATTGTTGCGTCTGAAATTACGACTAAACCTTCATATCACGTTGAAATTACGTATACAGGTCAGGAGTGCTGAAATGAGTCTCTTAAGATTGATGTTTGTTCAAAACCTCCCTTATTTTTTTTGACAGAACTTTCATGTTGAAAGGTTTTTGAATAAAACTGTTGCAGCCCCGTTCCAGTATATCGGTTGCCTGACCGTCGATGCTGTATCCGCTTGAAAGAAGAACTTTGACTTGAGGATCGATTTCCTTGATGCTGTCATAAACCTCACCGCCTCCGATGTCAGGCATAATCATGTCCAGGATAACGATGTCAATTTTGTCGCACCATTCACCAAATAACTGAATCGCCTCTTTTCCACTTCCGGCCTCAAGCACATTGTATCCAAGTTTTTTAAGCAGTTGAACACCCACATCAATAACAACTTCTTCATCATCGACCAGCAGGACGGTTTCATCACCCTTTATAATTCGTTCATAAGGTTCCGAAGTTTTTTGGACGGATTGATCTGATGCCGGCAGATAAATGCTGAATGTGGTTCCATGCCCTTTCTCTGAATCGACATCGATATATCCCCCATGGCCTTTTATTATTCCATATACAGATGCCAGCCCGAGTCCTGAGCCCCCGCCCATCTCCTTTGTGGTGAAAAACGGCTCAAAAATCCGCTCGATTGTTTTCTCATCCATTCCTGTACCGTTATCAGTCACCTGTAATAAAACATAGTGGCCGGGTTTTGGATCATAGCGCTTATTTTTCATTTTTCTGTGGGTAACATTCATGGTTTTGAGAATAAGTTCACCACCGTCAGGCATTGCATCTGCAGCATTAATATAAAGATTTATAAGGACCTGCCCAATCTGAGACTCATCGGCCTTTATAGCAAACAAGTCCTCTGCGAACTCCCTGTGAATGGTTATATTCTTTCTTGTTCTGCCGAACGTTTCAGAATTATATTTTACGATTTGGTTCAAATTTATTGGTTTAACCTCATATTTGCCCTTCCTGGCATATCCGAGAAGCTGACGGGTCAGTTCGGAACCGCTTTGAATCAATTTTTCAATATTTTTTAGCTTTTCGTAATATGGATGTGAAGAATTGGCGTCATATAATATTAAAGAAATATTGCCCTGCATGCCCATCATCAGGTTGTTAAAGTCATGGGCAATGCCTCCGGCCAGCGTACCGATGGCCTCCATCCTTTCCATATACTGCAGCTTAGCCTCAAACTTTTTCTTTTCTGAAATATCACGAAGAATAACTAATGTGCCGGCAGGCTTGCCCTGGTTATCATCATAACGCGAAGCACTGATGCTGACCTCCAGCAAACGACCGTCTTTGGTGTATCGTTTTGTTTCAAAACCATGGCAGGGGGTCCCTTTTTCTACAAGATCCTTGATAATCGCCATGGTCGATTCCCTTTCAAATTCCGGAAGAAAAGGTATCTGTTTTCCTTTCAGTTCCTCCAGTGTCCATCCAAATATCTGTGTAAATACCGGGCTTATATATTCGGTGGTTCCTTCCAGGTCATAGATCACTATGGCATCAGCGGATGAATGAAGAAGAGAACGATAAACTTCTTTTGCATGTTTGGCTTCTTCATAAAGATATTTGTTTTTCTCCTGGCTTTTCCGGAGCGCTGCTTCGGTTTTCTCCCGTTTAACTATCTCCTTTTGCAAAACGGCGTTAGCTCGCGAAAGGATTTTTACTTCCATCTTTTCTGCAAAATAGATCGAACATAGTGCTAAAAATCCTAACAAGAAAAATACAAGATGAAGATACTCCGTATATCCCAAAGGTTGATGCTTTATCTTTCTGATCAAGGCAATGAAGTGCCACTCTGTGTATATTCCCAGCACAAAGAATACAACGGCCAGCGTAAAGAGATATATACTTGCGAATCTAATCTTTCTCATCAGCACCACCTTTATAAAACAGAATTGACAATCTTACGAGTATAAATTTGATGATCTGGCAGAAAGTCAAAAAATGACTTTTTACAAATTCATCAAACTTCATATCTTTTTAATATCCCAACACTCCGACTTCCTGGAGCTGAAGAATATTTATAGCAGATTCTCAAACGAAATCAATAGATTTTAGACTTTCGAATCAATTTAGCTTTATTGAACAAGGAGATACAACTTGACATAAATCATATTTCATATCTAAATAAGCGTCCATACTGTGCACGGCCTTAAATTGCGTTTCTTTGTCAATTGGATTATCAGTTGTCCATATTAAGTTGTTTGTTATTGGAGTGTTGGAGTGCTGGTTTAATTTATGATCATATCCAAGATTTAAAAATCTCAAATAATGACCATATAAAGTGTATCATGCATGTTCAAACAGGTCTTGAAAGATTTATCGAGTCACCGCCAAAATGGATGTCCGGAAAACGAATCGGGCTGTTATGCAATCCTGCTTCGGTTGACAGAAACTTTTGCCATGCTCGCGAATTGATCAACCGGAAATTGGAGGGTCAGCTTCAAGCATTATTCTCACCCCAGCACGGATTTTTTGCCGAAAAACAGGACAACATGATCGAGTCGGAAGACATGTCTGATCCCATATTAAATGTTCCTGTTTTCAGTCTTTACGGCAAAACCCGCGTCCCTGATAAAAAGATGTTCGATCTCATCGATGTGCTTATCGTCGATTTACAGGATGTGGGCACACGGGTATACACTTTTATTTACACCATGTCCTATTGCCTTGAGGCTGCAAAAGAGTTTGGTAAAAAAGTCTTGGTCCTTGACCGGCCCAATCCTATTTCCGGCAGCATCACGGAAGGGAACTGCTTGACTTCCGAATGCACTTCATTTGTCGGAAGATACCCCATTCCGATGCGCCACGGGCTTACCATCGGTGAACTCGCTCTTTTGTTCAACAATGAGTACGGTATCGGCTGTGATCTTGAAATTATCCCCATGAACGGCTGGAACCGGAAGATGTTTTTCCAAAATACAGGCCTTCCCTGGATTCCGCCCTCCCCCAACATTCCATGGCCGGTATCGGCCATGGTTTATACCGGACAGGTATTGTGGGAAGGGACCAATGTTTCTGAAGGCCGTGGAACCACCCGCCCGTTCGAAATCTTTGGCGCCCCGTTTATCAATACAATGCTGTTGCTGTCAAGCCTGGGTGAAAACCGGTTGCCGGGCGCAACACTTAGACCGGTTGTTTTTGAGCCGACCTCAAACAAATTCAAAGGGAGTCTGTGCAAAGGATTTCAGATCCATATAACAGACCCGTATGAGTTTAAACCATATATCACAACCTTCAAGCTTCTTCAGGCTGTGATTTTCCATCATAAAGATCAGTTCCGATGGAAGCGTCCACCTTATGAGTATGAATTTAAAAGACATCCCATCGATCTCATAATCGGCAATAAAAAAATACGACAGCGTATCGAACACCTTGATAACATAGATACTATAGAAAAATCCTGGCTTGATGAGCTTAAAGGGTTTATAGAAATAAGCCGGAAATTTCACCTTTATGAATGAGTAACCGTTCACGGTTCAGAGTTCGGGGTTCAGAGGTTCATAGGTCAGTGAAAAGTGATGAATGACGAATGACGAATGAAAAGTGTCAAATGATAAATGTCAAATGATAAATGAATAATGAATAATGGCGAAATAAACTGGAAGCGGATGCAGTTTAAAAAAAATAAAGTCTGGCTGGCCACAGACCGGAATCAAAAACCTGTTGTTAAAAACGGCAGGGTTTTGATCAAATACCAGCTGGGTCAGGATTACGAGTATTGGGTTAACCCAGAAAATATCAAATCCATCGATTCGGTCGAGTTAGAAACCAAAAAATCGAAAAATAAAAAATCAACCGAAAACTCTCCGAAAAAACTGAAAACCAAGCCTAAACCAAAAACTGAGTCTCCGGATAGTACCGAATATAAGGATTCCATCTGTATCTACACGGACGGGGCATCTTCTGGAAACCCAGGCCCATCGGGAATAGGGATTGTACTCCGTTTTGGAAAACATGAAAAAGAGATATCAAAATATATCGGTACTGCGACCAACAACATCGCAGAGCTTGAAGCGATCCGAATAGGACTTCTGGCCATAAAAGATACCGAGCTTCCGGTACGCATTTTTACGGACAGCAGGTATGCATACGGGGTCCTGACCCTGGGCTGGAAAGCCAGAAAAAATCAGAATCTCATAAAATCCATAAAAAATATTCTACTAAAATTCAAGGATCTGAAAATTATAAAGATTAAAGGGCATGCCGGTCATGAGGGAAATGAAAGAGCAGATTTTCTGGCCACATCGGCCATAAAAAGAACCATCGACTCCCAAGAAAAACAATAAACGCCTTGCATTCAGTTGCAAGGCGTTTATTTTCTTTCTCACATCTTGCCGTCAAACAAGTACCGTATTTTTGCGAATCAGCTTTTTATTCTGCTTTTTGGGCTTTTAGAGTTTCGATCTCTTTTTTCAGTTCGTCAATTTCATCTTTGTATTTTTCAGTTTCATCTGTTTTGGTTGGAATATCAACTGTTGTATCCTCTTTCTTCCAGGTATCCTTGAGTTCGTCAAAGCCCAGATAAAGAGCCAAACCACCGCCAAGCAGAAGCATCACAGGGATGGCACCCGCTAAAAGCTGCAAAAATGGTTTCCACCATATGGATATACCAATGAGACCCAATACAGCTCCGACCGCCCCACCAATTAAAGTTTTCATAGAAAATCATCCTCCTTTAATTTTAATTAAATTTATTTAAAAAAAACTTTTTCCAAAAGAAGAATTTGCAAATTAACACAACTTAGTTTGTAACGCAAGCTTAATTTTTTAAATAAGAATCTTGATATTCTAATCGAAAACCTTCCTTGTAAAATAGCTTCATAAAATATAACTGTCTAACTTTATGATATTTTTTTTAAAAAAACATTCTTCTCCAAAGAAAAGATTGCAATCAAAATTCATATCTGTTACTTGAAAATTTTTGAATATAAATTTAAAATCGGATTTTAACCATGTTAAAATGGATTAAATTACAATTTGAAAAATATAGACCCAACTTAAGAAAAAAGAACGACACTTTCTCACAAACTAATCACAATCACTATTTTTTTCAACTGCCTGATAATATCGGCATGTTATCAACCTTTATCCTTAGACTCTTCTTTTCCGGAATAAAGGTTGCCGAGGAACAGACCCATAATCTAAAAAAACTTCAAAAAGAAGGGATCATTATATATGTTACGAAACCCAAAAGCTACTTTCTATACCTCTTCTATTATACCCGGTTTAAGCAGGACGGCCTTCCATATCCTCAGATAGGTTTTGACTATAAAATAATGATATGGCAGCCGGTATCACGCTTTTTAAAAATCTTTTTTTCATACCTTTCTTACATATTTCACAACCTGTCACTCCCTGATCCTTATGCAAGTGGATATATCCGAAAAGAACTTATGAACAGCCGGCCGGCATTACTTTCTCTGGTCGAACAAAAAGGTTTCCACCGAAGATTTATTAAAGCCAAAAAAGATCCGGTTCAATATCTTATCGAAATGCAACAATCGATTGACCGCCCCATTTTTCTTGTCCCCCAGCTTATGTTCTTTGATAAAAAGCCGGATCGATCGTTGCCGAACATCATGGACATTCTGTTCGGCACCAAAGAAAACCCCGGCAAAATAAGACGTCTGATGATCCTGTTCAAAAATCCCGGTAAGGTTTTCGTGGAAATATCCGAGCCGGTTAACCTCAAAACTTTTTTGGCACTTCCGGAAAACCGGAAAAAAAACATCGAATATCAGACTCTCGCCTTAAGACGCAATCTTTTGAATCAAATCAATCGTCATCGCCAGAGCATCACGGGACCGGTTTTGAAATCAAGGCTTGAAATGAAGGAAAACATCCTTACAAAGGAACGGCTTCAAAACTTCATGGAACATCATTCAAAAGCCCGCGACATCCCGATTCAAAAGGTACAAAAAAAAGCGAGTGATTTTCTTGATGAAATTGCCGCCAACTACAATATGATTATCATAAAAATAACCTCGGCCGTAATAACCTGGGTCCTGAACACCATGTTTGAAGGGGTAACCGTGGATAAAGACGGCCTAAACAGAATGAAAAGCATGTCACAGAAGGGTCCTGTAATCCTCATTCCCTGCCACAAAAGTCATATCGATTACCTGATATTGTCGTATCTGCTGTATCATAACAATATGCCGTGTCCTCACGTTGCTGCCGGGAAAAATCTTTCTTTCTGGCCCATAGGCCCCTTATTCAGGAGCGGCGGCGCATTTTTCATAAGGCGAACGTTTAAAGGGGCAGTCCTCTATTCAAAGGTTTTTGCAGAATATATTCACAATCTGCTTGCAGAAGGTTTCAACATAGAATTCTTTATTGAAGGCGGTCGAAGCCGAACCGGCAAATTGATTCTGCCCAAGCTCGGACTCCTTTCGATCCTTCTCAATGCTTACAAAAACAAAGCGTGTGAAGATATGATATTCGCACCTATTTTTATTGGATATGACACGGTATTGGAGGAAACCTCCTATCTTCATGAAGTTGAAGGAAAAGAGAAACAGCCTGAAAGTCTGGTGCAAGTTATTAAAGCACGAAAATTTTTAAAAAAAAGGTATGGGAGAATCTATATTCAGTTCCATGAACCCATCTCTTTAAAGGAGCTTTTGTTGCAATGCGGCACGCCCATTGAAGATATGGGATCCAAAGAGTTTAACATTTTCTGCCGAAATCTGGGTCACAGGGTTATAAACGCCATCAACTCGGTAACTGTTGTTACGCCTCATGCCCTTGTTGCCGCCGCTCTTATGAACTGTTCAAAAAAAAGTTTTTCTTTTGATCACCTGACATCCCATGTTGAAACATACATGAACCACCTGCTTTCACAAAAAGCCAGACTTGCCGATACGCTTCTTCTCGATCATGTTCATACCGTGGAGCATGTGCTTGACACTTATCTCCAGAGAAAATTCATCGAACGTATCACAAAAGACAAGAAGGCCGGTTTTGCCGATGCGCTGTTAAAGGTAAACCAGAGCAAACGCCCAAACCTCGAATATTACAAAAATAACTGTATCGCCTTTTTTGTCCCGGCGGCCATTACCTCTCTTGCAATCCTTATAAAGGATGCTTTTCAGTTTTCGGCTTCCGATCTGCACTCCGACTACGAATTCCTTCAATATTTCTTTAAATATGAATTCGCATATGATGTTGATAAAACCACGGAATACTTTGTTCGTAAAAACATAAAGACATTTATCGATGAAACCATTTTAATGCCTCATTCCACCTTGCCGGACACATACAATCTAACCTCTTCCGGTTTTAGAAAATTGAGATTATTTTCAAGTTTCCTGAAAACCTATTTCGAATCATACTGGATCGTATTAAACTTTTTCATGCAACACCCGCCAAACTCCATTAAACCAAAAGATCGTATAAAAAAAATTGAAACCATAGGAAATCGCATGTATAAAAAGAAGGAAATCGAACGAAAAGAAGCCCTTTCCATAGTCAACTACACGAATGGAATAGATTTTTTTACAACCAACGGTGTAAAAGGTTCCGATAATAAGGACAGGATGGAATTTTATGCCGATGCAATCCAAAAATATTTGAATTATCTATAAATGAAAGCCTTAATACTTGCCGCAGGTTTTGGCACGCGTCTGATTCCCTTTACAAAAAACACACCCAAAGCGCTCTTTCCTGTGGCAGGGCGTCCTCTGCTCCATATCATTATCTTAAGTCTGCAAAATGCAGGATGTAAAGCGGTTATCATCAACACCCATCATCTTTATAAAAAGATAGATTCCTATCTGGCGAGACAAAACTATGCAATCCCTGTGATCACCCGCTTTGAACCGGAAATCCTTGGTACAGGGGGAGCCATAAAAAATGTTGCCGACTTCTGGAACGATCATCCCTTTATGGTCATAAACAGCGACATCGTTACCGATATAGATTTAAAAAAGGTTTATGAGTTTCACTTAAATCATAATTATCCGGTCACACTGGTTCTTCATGACGACCCACGGTTTAACACCGTATCGGTAAATAAAGACGGTTTTATTACTAAGTTCCATGATTCGACGCCCCTCCCCTCCCACCCTGCTTCAGGCTCGAATATTTACCGGCCCGGAGAAACCGGAAAGCTCACCTTCACCGGTATACAGGTTCTGGACCCACAGGTTCTTGAACGAATACCCGATAATATATTTTCAAACAGCATCGATATATACCGGGAACTGATATCAGAAAATAAGAAACTATGCGCTTTTATTTCAAAAGAATACTATTGGAAAGATGTCGGGTCCCCGAAAAGGTACAGCAAGGCGGTTTTCGAACACATGGCCCCGGAAGCGTTCAAACACGCCTTCCCAAGTGGGTTGCACAAAAAGATTTTTCGTACCCAACTCAAAGGTGACGGGTCTGACAGAAACTGGTACCGGCTGACCTCGGGAAACAGATCACTGGTCATGGCAGATCATAACATCAGGAAAAACCAGTCAACCAGCGAAGTAGACTCATTTGTTGCCATCGGCCGTCATTTGCATGATAAGGATATACCGGTACCGGAAATATATCTTTATGATACTTTTTCAGGCCTTGTGTTCATGGAAGATCTGGGGGATGTAAATCTTCAGACCCTTGTTTTGAACACTGAAAACCCTGAAGAAATCATCTCATACTACAAATCGATCATAGGCCTTCTCGGAAAACTCTCCGCAATTGGTACAAAGGGATTTGATCCGGTCTGGACATATCAAACCTCACATTACGATCAGGATCTTATTCTCGAGAAAGAATGCCGGTACTTTGTGGATGCTTTCTTAAGGAAATACCTTGGAATGAATATCTGTTTTGAAGATCTTGAAGATGAATTCAGATCTCTTGCGGACAGGGCTCTTGCATTTTCGGTCAACGGATTTACGCACCGGGATATGCAGTCACGAAACATCATGGTAAAAAATAATCGTTTTTATTTTATTGACTTTCAAGGGGGACGGTTAGGTCCGATCCAGTACGACCTTGCATCTTTGCTGATCGATCCCTATGTTGAATTGTCTTTTCGGGTACGGAATATACTCCTTGATTTTTCCGTTAAAACGCTTTCATCCGATCTGAACGTCGATCCGGACAACTTTCTTGCCGGTTATAAATATTGTACCATAACAAGAAACCTTCAGATACTGGGGGCCTTTGCTTATCTTAACCGTATCAAAGGAAAAAGATACTTTGAAAAATATATCCCTAATGCTATAAAAACATTAACGCATAACCTTTCAACTCTTAAAAACAGAGAATTCCCAAAGATAGAATCGATTATGAGGGAAATAGGAGGTAAAAAATGAATAATATAAAAATTATGGTAAACGGCTTGCCCGGAAATATGGCTTCCAACGTCGCCAGTCATGCACTTGCCGACAGCCGGTTCGAACTGATTCCACACTCACTGACCGGACCTGAAATTACCGAAACCGAAACCATCGTAGATTCCGTTTCTATCCGCCTCATTCAACCGAGGGTCAGGGATCAGGCCGTGTTGCCCATTAAACAAAAGGAAGGCCTTTTTCTTAATGTGGACTTTTCTCTTCCTCCGGCCGTAAACAGTAATGCCGAGTTTTATTGCAAACACGGCCTCCCCTTTGTCATGGGAACAACCGGCGGCGACCGACAGCTCCTTGAAGATACTGTCCTGGCTTCTTCCATCTCTGCGGTAATCGCACCAAATATGGCCAAACAAATCGTGGGTTTTCAGGCCATGATGGAATATGCCGCAAAAACATTCCCGGATCTTTTTAAAGGGTATTCTCTTGAAATTAAAGAAAGCCATCAGAAAGGAAAGGCCGATACCAGCGGAACCGCCAAGGCAATGGTACGCTATTTCAACAGCCTGGGGTTACCTTTTGCCGAAGAGGAAATTACCAAAGAGCGTGATCCCGAGACCCAAAAAAATGTTCTGGGTATACCCGAAGAATACCTGTCAGGACATGGATGGCACACTTACAGCCTTGATTCAAGCGACAAGACGGTCCGCTTTGAATTCACACACAATGTGAACGGCCGGGATGTATATGCCATGGGAACCCTTGATGCGCTGATTTATCTGGCTAAAAAGGTAAAACAAGGATCTAAAGGAAAAGTCTTTACAATGATCGATGTGCTAAAAAGCGGGGTATAAATGTTATTTTGAAAGAACATGAACCCAGCATTTCTCACAAGTCTGATTCGTTCATTTGCAAGTTGAGTGAAGGGAAATCCAGCTTGCTCTGAGATTTTTCCTGCAATGTAATGTAAAAGGAATAATCGGGTTGTGATTACCTGAAGAAATCTACAATGAAATTGGTTTGAGAGCGGATGAAGCTTAAGGCACTTAATCTTGAATCAATAACGGGACGTTGATGCAGAACGTGCACAACTGATTAAAAGAATTTAAGAAAGCATGGTTATGATAACGAACTGTTGTTGAAATCTCAACGGAAAAAGTCTTATGGGTTCATTGGATTTTTGGTTCTTTTGGGGATGTTGGTATAGCGGGCGCTCTCAGGACATCTATCATTTCATGAGTTCTGCTTATTAGTTAGTGTCCATCCATAAATGGTCTTTTTGCCCAATCTTTGCGTTATGCTCAAAAAATAATCCTCGAAATATCAACTATATGCCTGTGGTTATTTTTTTCGCATGCCTTGATCTTGAACAAAAATCCTCATTTATGGATGGACACTAGTTAAATGGGTTTTGTTGGTTGAAGTTGGAACGTGAGAGCAATTTAGATCATTGGCGATCATTCTTTAACCCAATTCTCCACCTTCAACCCCTCAACCCGTCCAAGCTCTCTCTCATTATTGGTAACTAATGTCCAGCCAAGGCTCAACGCATGTGCTGCAATTAGCAAATCATTACCGCCAATCATCTCTCCCCTTTTTTCAAGACTGGAACGAACATCCCCATAGCATATGGCCGCTTGTTTATCGAATGGGCGGATCTCAATCAGTTCACCTAAAGCATTTAACCTTAACAAATTCGCTTCTACGTGTTTACTTTTTTTTGCACCGTTCATCAACTCCGCAAAGGTGATCGCGGACATGGCAAGCCGGCCGGGCTGCAAAGACTCCAGCCGTTTCAATACACTGGCTGGTTTGCGCTTGATAATATAGATGCAAATATCGGTATCCAACATGAAGATCAAAACGGCTCCCTCTCCTGCACGCAAGGCTGATTGCGTCCGTTTTCCATAAAATCGTCCGAAAATTCGGTTAACAACTCGAATACCCGAGCTAAATTCCGAGGTTTTTTCCTTAGAACAATTTCATCACCCCTGCGGAAAATCTCCACCTCAGGCACATCGAACTGAAACTCTTTGGGCAGGCGTACAGCTTGAGAATTGCCGCTCTTAAATATTTTTGCGGTATTCATGTTAGCTCCTTTCAAAAATGTCTATACATTATGTATATACATTTCGCCCCAACATGTCAACCCCAAAACATTAACTGACACGTTCCGGGAAATATGGGACAGGGTGAAATGCGGCACATCCATAAATAAGTAAATACCTGAATCTTGCATGAAAATTAATGAGAATCTTTACCTTACGTATTTGAACCGAGTTTATACAAAATCATGTCATTACACGTTTTATCCAAATGGTATATGGGATGATGATCTTTTTTATTCATTAATTTTCACCCAAAGGGCAAGCCGGAGGCTTTCATCTGCTGCAAATGGATTCAAATCCCAGTTAAATAAAAGCAAGAGCGATTTAACCCCGGATAAATAGCCCCAAGGGGATTTAACCCCAGTACGATCTTCCGGACCTACCCCGGTGAAATACGCTTCGCTCCTCATTGACATGAATTTCACTGTGGATCTTGGGGACGATGGTGAATTATTGACATTCGATGGATGCAGGATTTAGGTTTTAGCTTGATCTCCAGGTGCTTTGAACAGAATCGCGCATTACAACCAATAAAATCAGGTGTCGGGGGATCAGGGACCAGTTGTAATCCGTGCTCGGGGTTTATAGAGCTTGATGAAATTCACCCTCTCAAAATCGGCATCGTTAGAGGCGAGATTCTTTATCTTCATGTCTTTCATAATCTAAAGCGCCAGAGAGTCGTTTGAAAGGAGACCATAGCGTAAATTCAGATTCAACATATTTTAATGAAGAATCCACACCTTGAGGGCATATAAAAGATTAACGTCGAACATCGAACATCGAACGTTGAACATTGAATAATGTATTCTACCATTTATAATAAAGACAAAGCGAAGCGCCTTCCACATTCGACGTTCGACGTTGAACGTTCGATGTTCGATGTTCAAATTGTTGCGTCTGAAATTACGACTAAACCTTCATA
>JBARSG010000177.1:0-4969 GCA_049644625.1 Desulfobacterales bacterium
TTTGCCTCCCCAATATTCTCCTCCGGATTTTAACGGCCCGCCGGACCCGTATCGAATCGTTGGAGACACCGATAATATTCAAACTGTCTCCTTTCCCAAACTCAGATTTACTTCAACGGCACATGTATCCTTCGGGGGGAAAACAGAAAGCCACATCGCAGAGATCGTCTATTATGTTCAGGCTACCGACAACGGGCATTATTTGCTCAGACGTGCAGACAACCTGTACCCTTATCAACCATTTGAAGAAAATGCGAGTGATCCCGTATTGTGCGAAAACCTTAAATCGCTGACATTCAACTATTATGACCGAGAAGGGACAGAATACGATATGTGGGATTCCGATGCAGAGGATTTCGGATATGCAACCCCTGCGGCAATCGGTATAAAACTCGAGTTGACCAACGGTACGGATTCCCTATGGTTCAAAACCATGGCAACACTGCCGGTCTATCGAAAAAAACAAGAATAAAGAAAGAGAATTATGCCTGATAAAATTTTAAGAAACAATCGGGGCATGGCCCTTCTTGTTACCTTGACGATTATCACGGTATTGATCGCGGTTGCGCTTGAAATGAACAGAAAGACCCGTTCAGTCGTCTTTTCCGCCGCTGCAAGCCGGGATCGTATTACCCTCTCGCATATGGCGTCATCAGGCATAGATATAGTGAAAGCCATGCTGATAACGGATAAAAACAATTCAAATCACGATTCGCTCCAGGAAGAATGGGCCGATTCCGAGAAAATCAGCGAACTCCTCCAGGATATCCCCTTTGAAGATGGGGCCATCAAGTTAACCATAACTGACGAACCCGGAAAGATTCAGATTAACAGCCTTGTTACATATCCCGAAGGCCATGCCTTTAATGAATCCCAGAGGGATATGTGGCATCGATTTTTAACTCTTTTAATTTCTCAAAATGAATCGCTCGAAGACCTCGAACCGGATATGATTATTAACTCAGTAAAAGACTGGATAGATTCCGGAGATGACGAGGCGATCACCGGACTAAATGGGGCGGAATCAGACTATTACCAGGAGCTTGATCCCCCCTATGTTTGCCGAAACGGCCCGTTTATTCACATTGGCGAACTTGCTCTTATAAGAGGTGTCACAACGGAATATTTTCAGCTTGCCGGGGGGGTGTCGGGGATTTCCCGCTACATGACGGTCTTTGGTATGAGCGAAACGGACAACAATAAATTTACGTATGAAGGAAAAATAAATATCAACACCGCAGATCTCCCGGTACTTGCTGCCATTCTCCCTTCAGGGAACCCGGAGCTTGCACAGGCAATATACGACTATCGCCTGGAAACTTCTGACTCTGAATACATCCATGACCTTTCCAGTATCACCTGGTATAAAAAAGTGCCGGGTTTGAGCGATGTTGAAATCGATCCCAATATTATTACAACCGCCAGTGATTTTTTTCGAATCGAGTCACTTGCAACATTACATGAAATGAAAATGAAAATAACGGCAATTGTAGAAAGGGAAAATAACAAAAAAACAGGAAAATGGGAATGCCGGGTCTTGAGTTGGGAAACAGAATAACATTCCTATATTATTAATTTTAGCACCCCGTTAGAATGGTAGAAGAAGGGCCAAGGCTTGACAAAAAGATCATAACATACTATAATCACGATTATTTCAAATTAGGAAAACCAATGAGAAGAAAAATCCTGGGCCTCGATATTCGACATGATGCCGTATCGGCTGTTCTATTAAAAAGTGGTATCAAGGGAACAGACATAGAAGCCCATGTACATGTCCCCATATCAAACCAGATATATATGGAAAGGGTTTTAGCGGCGTCTCTGGAAACTATCGTGGAAAAGATCGATATATCCGGTTCTGTCTGTGTGGCTTCCTTTCCTGCTAACGAAATATCTTACAGAAACATTCAAGTGCCGTTCAAAGGACGGAAAAAAATTAAAAAAATCCTTCCCTATGAACTCGAGCCTACCATTCCGTTTCCCAGAGATGACCTGATAATAGATTTTTATATTATAGAACTGCCTGATATTGCCAATCGTCACAACATAAT
This sequence comes from Desulfobacterales bacterium, assembly GCA_049644625.1. Classification (GTDB taxonomy): domain Bacteria; phylum Desulfobacterota; class Desulfobacteria; order Desulfobacterales; family UBA11574; genus S5133MH16. Next base: position 2,052 of record JBARSG010000177.1, read on the forward strand.
TGCAGCGGCCATAGAAAAATCAAGACTTCAGGCATATTTAGAAACACTTGGCTCGTTTAATATTGAGCCTGAGATTGTTACCGTTGGCGGTTATCCTGCAGCGCTATGTGCGGCCGGTCTTGTAAATATTAATGAGAACTGGCTGTTCATCGATATAGATAATAACAAAAGCACCCTGTTTGCTATTTTATCCAGGAGCGTTTGCCTGATACGTTCTTTCCCAATACGTTCAGATGCTCGTTCATTTGAGACCGAATCACTTTGCACCAACATACGGCACACCCTCTCGGCGTTGGAAGAGATCATCGGTTTGGATTTTACACCGGAGGGTGCATTTATTACCGGATGCGGACTTGATAATTCCGGCGTTGATCAGGATATGGAACAGAGCCTTGGATTCCCTGTCAAACGGACAGATTTTGTACGCGATACAGACGTGATAAAAGGGCATGCCGACTCACAGTTATGGAATCCCCATCAGATGGACAATTCCTTTTCACTGGCGCTTATGGAAATTGAAGGGACCAATGGTTTGAATTTCCGAAAAGGTCCTTTTGCCGCAAAAAAATTCTGGGAGGAACACAAAAAAAATTTGATTAAAACCGGCATGCTTGCCGGTCTGGTTCTTGCGCTAGCATTTTTCAACGTGCTTCTTGATTCCTATTTTATGGGGAAAAACCTGACCCGGCTGAATAATCAGATAACCGGCGTCTTCACTTCAACATTCCCTGATGTTAAAAAAATTGTCGATCCGCTTCAGCAGATGCGGATAAAAATACAAGAAGCGAGAAAAAATGCTTTATTGCCGGGAGTAACCGACAAAAACATACGAGCCATCGATATTCTAAATAATATCAGTAGGCTTATATCAAAGAACATAGATGTTGACTTTACCAGACTTGTTATAGGGGAGGAAAGCACAGTGATTTCCGGTGATACAGATACTTTCAATTCTGTGGACAGCATCAAAAACAGCCTGGAAAAATCGGATCTTTTTAAAAAAATCATTATTAGTTCAGCCAACATCAACAAATCCGACAATCGGGTGCGTTTTAAGATAAAAATAAATTTGTAACCGCACACCCGTTAAAAACCGGATTATCTGAATAAGACCTTTTTAAAAGGGCTAACTTGATACAACCGGCAGAGGATGATTTAAATGGCAAAAAAACTGGCCAGACGTGAAAAATACTCACTTTATGCACTATCGGGTGTTATCTGCCTGTTTGTCGTATTTCAATTTTTAGTGTTTCCATCTCTGGACAAGAGGGAGCGCCTTAAAAGAACCCTCCAGGCCAAAACAGACATACTGGAAAAGATGACAGCCCTTCAATCAGAGTACAATACCATTAAAAAGAGGACTGAATTATCAAAATCGCGTTTTGAAAAAAGGGACGCCGGTTTTACCCTATTTTCTTTCCTGGACAAACTTTCAGGAAAGGCCGGAATAAAAAACCACGTAACATATATGAAGCCTTCGACATCGGTTCAGAAAAACAGCCCGTTTAAAATCTCTCAGGTGGAAATGAAGCTCCAGGGCTTAACATTGCAACAGTTGACTTCTTACCTTCATATGGTTGAAACATCAAAAAACATGGTAAATATAAAAAGGCTTTCTATTTCAAAAACAGGCAAGCAAGAGGGTTTTATCGACGCGGTTCTACAGGTTGAAACGGCTGAAAAATAATTATGAATAATACCAGAAAATGGTTGCCGTATTTCCTATTTATCCTGGGGGTAACAGCATTTTTCATTTATTTTCTGTTCCCGTCTGATAAAATAAAAAGTTTCATAACGGTTCATTTTAACAAGACCTATCCCGGCATTAATATTTCGGTTGATCATGTAAAACCTGCATTTCCCCCGGGTTTGAGGTTATACAATGTAAATTTTTATCACACGCATGACTTGTTATTCAGAATGGAACAGATAAAGATAGCCCCCGGGCTGTTATCGCTTTTTCGTTCAAAGATCATTTTTTTTTTCAAAGGCAGCGCATATACCGGTATTTTAGAAGGCAAGGGAGAATTCACTAAAAACGGGCCGGAGGTTATGATTGACGGAAAACTATCCGGCATCCGGATAAAAGAAATATCCGCCATAAAAGATTTTATCGGCCGGAATATATCAGGGGTGCTTGACGGGAACTTCACATATCGGAACCAAAAGGGATCCGGAGATAATCTAAAAGCCGAACTTATCATTTCAAACGGTCAATTAGAACTGTTAACGCCCCTATTCCAGTTGGAGAACCTCCCTTTCAAAAAGATTACAGCCGAGCTGGCCATGAAAAATATGAATCTTAACATCAAAAAATGTATAATAAATGGGGATCAAATGGACGGCAGCATTTCAGGATCCGTCACTTTGAAAAACATTCCCGGGCAAAGTTATTTAAAACTTTCAGGAACGATTAAGCCTCATCCGTTATTCCTTGAAGAGCTGGAAAATGATCTTTCGGAAAATCTATTGCCGAAAAAAATATTTGGTAAAAACGGTATCCATATAAGGATTTACGGCACCTTGGACAACCCCCGTTTCTTTTTGAACTAACTGGAAATTTGCCGGATGATGTCTTGATTATGAAAAAATACTTTGCTGCACTAAATATTTTATTAATCGCGGTTGCTGTTTATTTTAGCGTAACAGCGTTTTATAAGGTTGCAACGGCGAACCTTAATAATGCTCCGCCCCGCGAGGTTACAACCCGACATGTAATTTCCTCCGAAGATGAAACCGTCCACCCAATGTCTTTTTACAATGCAATCGTAGAGCGCAATCTTTTTAATTCAAAAAAGGGAGCCGGACAACATGCCGAAAGGCTCGATATTGAGAGCCTAGAACCTACAGATCTCAAGCTAAAACTGCTGGGAACCGTTTCCGGCAATAACAAAAAAGCCTATGCCGTCATAGAAGAC
>JBARSG010000178.1:0-4345 GCA_049644625.1 Desulfobacterales bacterium
AAAATATTTAAAGATGACACCGACAGGATTAATTTCCTGGAGGTATTTAACTACAAAGAGAAATACCAGAAAGTAAAATTAAAAAATACTCTGTTAGGATTTATCAAAAAGTGTAGTTGATCGTTGGTCACTCAGACGCGGGCCAACTGGAAAATATTTTTGATAATTGCTATCCAATTGTGACCTGCCCGCTCGTGCCCCAGGCCGCCTCGCCTTGCTCAGCTGGCGGGCGAGCTTGCAATGGCAGGCGGGGCGAAGCGAACTAAGTTCGGAAGTTATCACCCAAATTTTAAAAGAATCAGGTATGATGAATGTTTTAAGAAGTGCATTGCTGGCAATACTGATTACGGTTTTCACCGGATCCTGTTCGGTTATTTCTCATCAAATTAAGACGGAATCAATACCGTCTATTGATTTTAAAATACTTGTTCAGGAACCGGATAACTATCTGGGAAAAACCATAATCCTGGGAGGGTATATCCTGGAAACCAATAATCTGACGGATCAAACCATTATAAGAGTGTTGCAAGCACCGCTGGGAGTTAGAGAAGAGCCCAAATCAAGGGATTATTCAGAAGGAAGATTCATGATCTCGCAAAAGGGCTTCTTGGACCCGGAGATTTACAGCAAAGATCGTAAAATTACCGTGGCGGGTACTGTGGTCGGCTTAGTGGTCGAAAAAGTGGATAATTATTCCCAACCATATCTCAAAATCCAAAGCCGTGAAATATACCTTTGGCCGAAAGATCAAGGTTATTACCCCGATCCTTATTATGAACCCTGGTTTTATCCATATCCTTACTATTGGTACCGGTACCACCATTACTATCCCTACTATTGGTATCACCATCCCCCTTATTACTGGTAGGAGGAAAACATGACAATCAAACGAGCCGGGTACATCCTCTTTATTTTTTTCATTATGTTTTTGATGGGTTGCGCCACAGGAATTTCCCGACAGTCGCGCTCAAAGGTTACCTACACGGGTACGTTTTCAGAACTGCAAAAGACTCCGGACGTCTATAAGGATGAGATCATCATGCTCGGCGGAAAAATTTTAGACACCAACGTCTCATCCACCTTATCCCAACTCACAGTCTTGCAATTAGAGCTTGGCAATAATGATCAGCCCGTGAATCTTGATCAATCCCATGGCCGCTTTATTGTTGAATCAAAGCAGTTCCTTGATCCTGCAATTTATCAAAAGGGGATGTTGCTCACCCTGGTAGGAAAACTCAATGGGAGTAAGATTCGAGCTATCGGTGGGTTTGATTATGTTTATCCCCTTGTGGAGCCCATTGAGATTAAGCTTTGGCCAATGGAAATTCTCACCCAGCCCAGGTTCCATTTTGGCTTCGGTGTGGGAACCACATTTTAGCTGCCGCTGAATTCAGTGGTATGGCCAAGAAACATTAACGGAAAATACGTGGGAAGCTCTTTGTATGTCGGATGTTGAAATAACGAGAAATTATATACCCGGCTGCATCGGTCGAGTTGCTGAACTTCATGGTACTTATTACCATGATCATTGGAGATTTGGGCTCTTCTTTGAGGCTAAGGTGGCAACTGAGCTTTCAAAGTTCCTCGGTCGATACGACGAAAAGCGTGACGGTTTTTGGACCGCGCTGATAAAAGATCGTGTTGAAGGCTCCATTACCATCGACGGAATCAACGCTCAAAGCCAGGGAGCGCATCTTCGGTGGTTTATCATCTCATCGAGGCTGCGTGGGCACGGGGTAGGCAATAGACTTATGAAGAAGGCTGTAGATTTCTGCAAAAGGAATAACTATTACCGCGTCTATCTCTGGACATTTGACGGTCTTCATGCAGCACGTCATCTTTATGAAAAGTTTGGTTTCCGACTCATAGAGCAACATGAAGGAACCCAGTGGGGAGCAACGGTCAACGAACAAAAATTTGTTCTTGATTTACCATGAAACTTCACACAACCGGTCGTTTCACACGACCGGCTATAAATAAGTCATTCATGGGAATGGAATTTCTTACGAGACCATAAGAGGTCCTGATGCTTCGGAATCTAATCTTTCTAATTTTTCTTCAAAAATAGCCTTTTGTGCCTCTAAAACACCAGAAGATTTCAAAAGTTCATCATAAAGTTTTTCGATGTCCGCTTGGCAGCGATGAATCGACTTTGACAGTTCCGTTATGCTGATAGCGTCACCGGTCTGTGTGGCCGTCTGCATGGCGGCATGAAGTTCAGCGAGCGTTTTTTCATGTTCTTCAATATAGTCTTCGGTCCGGTGGAGACGCTGTTCCAGGGGTTTGAGGATTCCGGCACGTTCGCTAATAACTTCCGAGCGCCTCCGCCTTATCTCTTTTTTGGACAGATTTATTCGGGTGTCCTCCTTTTTAGTCTCCCCGGAACCGGATACCAAAACATCTTCTTCATCTTCCCACCCGCCTTTCTCCAGAAACCGTTGGTAACCGCCTTCGAATAGATAAATTCTCTCATTATGAAATACAATCAGACGTTCGGCAAGGGTTTTTAAAAACATTTCGTTGTGAGTTGCCATCACCACCGTTCCGGCAAAACTGTCGATGGCGGCCAGCAGGGCATCACACGATTCCAAATCAAGATGGTTGGTGGGCTCATCCAGCAGCAGTAGGTTTACCGGCCTAGCCAGAAGCTTACCGATCAGCACCCTGCTTTTTTCACCGCCGGAGAGTACGCCAATTTTTTTTAAGGCCTTATCGCCCTCAAACAGCATGGCGCCGCAGATATTGCGCGCCTGCGGACGATCGACATCTGAATGCGAATAGAGAATTTCCTCTTCAACGGTTCGGGTATGGACCAGGCTATGGATATTGGTCTGTTCAAAAAAACCTTTACGGACAGCGGGGTTTAAGACGATGTCACCGCTTTGCGGCTTGAGTACGCCAGTCAGTAGTTTTAGCAGCGTGGTTTTACCTTTACCGTTTTTTCCGACAACGCAGATACGATCTCCTGCCCCGATGGTAATGTTAAAGTTCTCTATTAACGGTTTACAGGGATCGTAAGAAAAGGATAAATCCCTGGCGCTCAAGACGTGCTTGCCGAGAAAAGGGCTGCTTCTGAACGCAAAATCAAGGGTCTTGAGCTTTTCCAGTTTTTCTTTTTTCCCTGTTTTGGCCAGAGTTTTAATTCGTGACTGCACCAGATTGGCAAGTCTGGCCTTGGCCCTGAAACGCGCAATAAACTGTTCGATTTCTCTGCGGCGTCGCTCATCTTTAATTCGGGTCTTTTCATGAACCTCTTCTTCCTGGGCAAGCTGGGCGTAAAATTTCTCGGTATTTCCAGGGATTTTACGCACCTTTTTGCGGTATATTCCCATGGTATGGGTGACCAGTTTGTCCATAAGCCCCCTGTTATGGGTGATGAGCATCATTTCACGGGGCCAGTTCATCAAAAAGCGTTCGACCCAGCGGATGGAGGTTATGTCGAGGTAGTTGGTGGGTTCGTCTAAAAGTAATAGATCCGGTTTGGAAACCAGTACTTTGGCAAGGTTCAGGCGAACCTGGAATCCCCCGGAAAAATCAAAGGGGTGGCGTTGCATATCGTCTTTGTTGAAACCCAGGCCCGTTAAAACTTTCTCGACCTTCCAGTAATGGTCCCGTTCCTGGGCCGGCAGCCCGGTCATAACCTCTTTGAGAACTGTATCTTTAGTAAAATCAAGGTCCTGACGAACGTAACCGATGCGGTAATGTTTGGGAACGCTTATGGTTCCGGTGTCCGGAGACTCTTCTCCGATGATGATTCGAAAAAGGGTTGTTTTTCCGTGTCCGTTGAGGCCGACAAGTCCAATTCGTTCCTTAGGATTGAGCTTGAAGCTGGCGCCCTCAAAGAGAATTTGAGAACCAAAGCTTTTGTGGAGATTTTCAACACCGATCATATGTTAGCTATTGGCAAAACCGGATGGCCGCTCTATTAAAAACGGTCAGCATCACTTCAGGGCAAGGCTGCCGGCATCTAAAATATGAAGTTATTTTTCAGGAAACCCTAAGAAGGCAGAGGGTCTTTTATAAAAATAATCACCTCTTCCTCTCTACGCATTCTGGTTTTCGGCTTTGAAATATCCTCATTTTTTTGGAGGTTAACACGCTTTATATGATATCCTTCTTCCAGATGCTTGGACAGAGTTCTTATCATATTTTGCTGAACATTTTCATCATCTTGAAATGCAAGTTTTTTACAAACGGTCACCGTTTCTTCCACCTCGTATTGATCTTCGGCTTCGTATTGATCTTCGGCCTGATGCAAATTCTCCTTTGCCTTTTCACTGGTTGACAAAAATAATTTTGAGATGTTCTCCAGCCCCCTTCTGTCCTTCATACCCCTTTCCAGACT
>JBARSG010000179.1:0-2134 GCA_049644625.1 Desulfobacterales bacterium
GCATCTGCCTTATACTTTTTCTATTGTTTCATAAGGTTTTAACTTCAATGTGAGACCTTCAATACCCTGGACTACCGCTTTACCACCATTTAGTAATGGCACCTCACAAACAGCTTTCCATAGCTCGCCGTTAATCAAAACTTGGCCTTGGGTTTTATCCCATGTCTTAATTTCAACAACTTTACCAATCATGCCCATTACGCCATAATCAGATCTTTTCCTTCCTTTGAAAATGAACCAAAATAGCGGGAAAATTACATGCTCGATCAGCTCAAAGGCAATAAAGCAGATTATTATTGTGATTATTATGGTTTCCAGCATGAATTACCGGCCAAATATTCTCATCTCTTAAACGACGCATGTTATTTTATGATACCGTGTTTCTTTAAATTGGATTTTATATAAGGCCAATGCAAGAAAATATGTATTGCGACAACAACCATGAATATCAGTGCAACCCATTCATGGATTGCAATAAAAAAATGTCTAAGAGAAACTAAAAAACTTCCTCTTGCTTGATATCCTTTGGGCAATACAAGCCAATTTAGCAATCCAGTACTACATAAAATAATAAAAAGAATAAAGGATGTTACATTGACTATCCAAAGCTTTGAAGATCTTCCATTAGACATACACTATCCTCCAATAGAACGTTGCTTAGGGTTTTCATCCTTCGTAACTTCAAAGGTTTATTTCCTTTATCATTCTGCTTTTCAGGAAAACCAGTGGTCGGTCTTCAAACAAATTTTTACTAACATAAGCATAACCGGCACTTCGATCAGTACCCCTACAACTGTGGCCAGAGCCGCTCCGGATGAAAGACCGAAAAGCAAAACCGATGTAGCAATGGCTACTTCAAAATGATTGGAGGCACCGATCATGGCCGAAGGGGCCGCATCCGTATAATTAAGACCCATCAGTCTGGCCAAACCGTATGCCAGCCAAAAGATCAGATTGGTTTGAATAAAAAGAGGTATGGCAATCCAGAGTATGGTCAAGGGGTTGGATACAATAACATCGCCTTTAAAGGAAAAAAGAAGTACCAGCGTAACCAGTAAGGCTGTAATTGTAATTGGAGTTAACACGTGTAGAAATTTTTCTTTGAACCAGGTTTCACCCCGTGCCCGGATAATAAGTTTCCTGGAAGTATAGCCCGCCACAAGCGGCAGTGCCACATATATTCCAATGGAAAGTACCAGTGCTTGCCACGGAACCGGGAGCCGTCCAACGCCCAGAAGGAAGCCTCCCAAAGGACCAAAGAGAAAGAGCATGACAAGGGAGTTGATAGCCACCATGACAAGTGTATGGCCATCATTTCCGCGGGCCAAAAACCCCCAGACAAGAACCATGGCCGTACAGGGCGCAATCCCTAAAAGTATGCACCCTGCCAGATAACTCCGCCAGAGAGGTACCTCAATCACCTTTAATCCGTTGACCAGAATAACTTTCCCGACGCCGTGCGTTGCACCCACTGCGAGATTTAGACCCAAAGGCATCTTGACATGGTCAACGGCTTCGGGACCGATAATGTTGTAAAAAACCGTACCCAGAAAAAAGATCGAAATAGCATACATGGTGAACGGCTTGATGGCCCAGTTGACGAACAAGGTCAGGCCCACCGGTTTGATGTTTTTGCCAGCCATGAGGACTTCGCCGAAATCAATCTTAACCATAATGGGGTACATCATAAAGAAAAGGCAGATGGCGATAGGAATAGAAACTACTGGTGCGTCTCCTACGTAAATGGCAAGACCGTCGAGGTATTTTGCTATTCCCGGGGCAACTTTTCCAAGGGCAATCCCAGCCACAATTGAAATCGCCACCCATACCGAAAGGTACTTTTCAAAAAAACTAAGACCTTTTGATTCTTTGTCGATACTTGCTTCTGCTACTGTCACTTTTTCTCCTTTGCTTTCAAGAGGACTTCCAGCAACTTTAATAATCAAAACAAAACTGGTTTAGAGGTTCTGCAATATTGTTAATGTTTGAATTTTCCAGAGACGGGCAATTCTCTATCCCTTTGCACTCCCAGCACCAAGTGAAACAAAGACCATAAAGGCTGATAAATCCATTATATACAATCCTATATCAGCATATAGCGATATAGTGAGGCAAAAAAATTATTTTTTACATA
>JBARSG010000180.1:0-1686 GCA_049644625.1 Desulfobacterales bacterium
GTTTTAACCATCTTTGGGTCTCCCTAAGTTCTTTTAATGAAATTCTTGCCCTTGTTTTTGTCTTTCATTCATCATTCGATGTTGGACGTTCGATGTTCGATGTTCATCTTTTTCAGTAAACCTTGCACAGTCCTTCCGGCACAAAAAATAAGTTAGCGCTTATCCGGGTGTGCCCCGAAGCTGAACAGACCGTCCGATGCAATAATGGCAGGATCTCCGCCCCAGGGATGCATGCGAGCAATTTCCAACTCCTCTTCTTCGATCTTAACGATCTCATCCAGTTCCCCGGCCAACCACATTTTTTCCAATGTCAAGCAGTCAGACCATAATTTTGTACAATAGTTTTCCAAAGCGTTTAGTTGATAAGGGGTAATCACTCTCGGTCTCAGGGCAATTTTGATAGGACCCAGGAGATATGTAAACTCGTGGTCCAGGGCCATTTTTTTCTGTATCCGGTCAACTTCGGATAATAGTTCGTATTCAATGCTAAGAATAGCCTCATTAATTCTGTTCACCGCTTCCCGGACAGGCATATCCGAACCCAGAACGCCCAGCGGCTGCACCCCGCCTCCACTGCCGACATTCGTGGGTACACCTCCATAACGGCCTAAAAATCCAAACATGCCTTTGTTTCCCATGAGGCAGCGAAAATCAGTCTGGCAGCGCTCCATAACCACATGTTCATTTTCCAATACGGGAATTTCCTCGGCCCAGAGCGCCAGAGGAATTTTTTCCTGGACGATATAGTTTTTTTCTTTTAACGCCAGACTTATCGCTTCGTCCGGATCCTTGTTGATTTGCCCGACCCGCACGCCTTTTCCAGAATAACCTCTCTCGGGTTTAAGGACTAAATCATCCCAGTTCGATCGGGTCCATTCAATCAGGTCGTCGATTTTTTCACCCCTGGGGCTATAGGTCCGGCGAGAATAAAATTGGCGGGTCCAGGGGGTTCTTCTCACGATTTCTTTGTGAAACCTGTTGCGGTGAGGACCCGTTATAACTTCGAACATACTTTTTACATTAATCGGTTCGGTGCCCCGGGGATTGATGACCCGTCGTTCTTGAACCGCCTGTAAAACGGGACTTAAGTCGTGACTGCGATGCAGCGCCAGCAAAACATCCGTGTTGAAATCCATGAAAATTATTGAAACGGGCCGGCCTTTCCAGCATACTCGTCCATCATTGAGTTCCAGTTCCTGTGGGGCCATCAGAGCGCCTGACAGTCCATGGATTTCATTCAGACGCAAGGCAAGATTTTTGTTTTCGGTTACATCTTCAAGAGTCTCTTCTTCGGCGACCACGGCGATAAGTCCGGAATTACGTCCTTCACGGGAGCGATGAGCTTCAACAAGCATGTCTACAAAACCATTGATGGGGAACAGCATCGGGTGGTCAAAATCGAGTTTTATCTCCATGGGACGAATTTCATTGAGTCTGTTCCATATCGCCTTTCCAATGATTTGAGTAACCCGCTGATAATCCCAGCCGCCGGGACTACCGAGATTCCATTCGGAATGATATCCTAAAAATTCCTTCATTTTTTTTCCTTATTTATGAGCCTGTTGATTAATGAGGATTTTCGTTCAAGATCAAGGCATGCGAAAAAAATAACCACAGGCATATATTTGATATTCCGAGGATTATTTTTTGAGCATAACACAGAGATTGTGCGAAAAGACCATTAAT
>JBARSG010000181.1:0-4608 GCA_049644625.1 Desulfobacterales bacterium
CCGGGAAACATCCTTTACCCACAGACTCCTTAAAAAAGATCCTTCCATTAATAAGCCCCAGCGGTTGTATGTTGATTTAAAAAACAGCAGACAAGGAAAAAATATAGAAAAATTTACACCCATCAACGATGAGTTGCTCAGGGATGTGCGCGCCGGCCAGTATACATCCAATGTGGTTCGGGTTGTGGTTGATATCAAATCTATTAAAACATATAAAATATTTTCACTCAAACACCCGTTCAGGATCGTCCTGGATATGTCAGGAGATCCTATGGATACTTGGTCTACTGCAAGATCTCAAAAAAAAGCAACTGCAGCTACCGGAAAGAGGCGTACAAAAGGGGGAGCACTCCAACAACTGCAACGTAAGCGTCCCCTAATCGTTGTGGATCCGGGCCATGGAGGACACGATTTTGGATCTTCCGGGTATTTAAAGAAAGTGTATGAAAAAGATATTGCCCTTCAAATTGCCGGACGGCTTGCCAAAAAAATTCAGAAAAAACTTTCATACGAAGTTCTCATGACCCGGAATAATGATCGTTATCTTACACTTGAAGAACGTACTGCAATAGCAAACACAAAAAATGCAGACCTTTTTATATCCATACATGCCAATGATTCCGAAAATCAAAGCACATACGGAATTGAGACCTATTTTCTGAACCTGGCCACAGATAATTCAGAGATAACTGTCGCGGCTCGTGAAAATGCCACTTCAAAGAAGAACATAAGTGATTTGCAAACGATTTTAACAGATATTATGCAAAACACGAAAATTAATGAATCAAGCCTGCTGGCAAGTTATATTCAGGATTCTTCATACAATTACTTAAGATCAAGGTACACTCACGTCAAAAACAAAGGGGTTAAAAAGGCGCCTTTTTATGTGCTTCTCGGCGCACGGATGCCCGCCGTATTGATAGAAACGTCGTTTATCAGCAATCCCAGGGAATGCAAACGATTGAGCAGTGCAAGCTATCAGGATCATTTGTGCGAGGGCATAATGAACGGCATACGAAAATATGTCGAGAAATCGAGATCGGCCTCATAATTCAGACACTACCCGATATTGGGCATAAGGGTCCATTTGATCACCCAGAAAGGGGTGGTCGGGTATTTATCCAGGCATACTATGCCGCTGTTTTGGAATTTAAAGACCGGCTTTTCGATGGATCCTGTAATTAGATATGACGTCATCCTTTCCATAAAAGGCAGATGCCCGACAAGCATACGATTGGCCGCGCTATCTATTTTATCGGCAAAATCTGTTACATCATCCATAGGATTCAGGCCGCTGCTTTCTTCTACTCCACCTTCAGGTTCCAGGACAGATGCAATGATTTCAGCGGTCTGGCGAGCTCTGGTTTTACCGCTGTGTGTTATGCCCGACACAAGAACATTGTATGCTTTGGCCACTTCTGCGATACGCTTTGTTTCAGCGATTCCCTCCGGTGAAAGACCCTTTTTCGGATCTTTGTCTTTGGGCAAACTATGGCCGTGCTGAACCAGAAAAAGTGCCATTTTACGCTTCCTCCCTAAACCTTAATTAGTGCCCATCCATAAATCTATATTGGGCATAAATTAAGTTTTTGTTTTTCTGTCACGCAGTGCTGCATGCGCGGCAGCCAGGCGTGCGACAGGTATTCGAAACGGGGAGCACGAAACATACGTTAACCCAAGTTCATGGCATAACTGAATAGATTCGGGATCACCGCCGTGTTCACCACAAATACCGCATTCCAGGTCGGGTCTTACGGCCCGCCCTTTTTCAACTGCCATTTTCATAAGCAGGCCCACGCCGTCCCGGTCGATAACTGCAAAAGGATTATCCGGCAGGATTTCTTTTTCCATGTATTCAATCAAAAACCCGGCTTCGGCATCGTCTCTGGATATCCCGAAGGTTGTCTGGGTCAGATCATTGGTTCCAAAAGATATAAAGGCGGCATATTCGGCGATCTGGTCGCAGGTAAGGGCGGCACGGGGTATTTCGATCATGGTTCCGAACTTGTATTTCGGCTTAATGCCCTGTTCTTTCATAACCTTCTTGGCCTCGGCCTCAAGGGCCTTTCGCTGAACTTTTAGCTCGTTCACATGGCTGGTCAGGGGGATCATCACCTCGGGGTGCACGTCGATGCCCTCTTTGGCCACCATACACGCGGCCTCAAAGATGGCACGAACTTGCATGGAGGTCAGTTCCGGAATGTGAATCCCCAGGCGTACACCGCGCAGACCCAGCATGGGATTGGATTCATGCAGACTTTCGACCCGCTTAAGTATTTGTTCTTCTTTGGCGATTTGATCCAACAGCTTGTCGATTTCCTCAAGAGTGCTGGCTCCTTTCAGACGAATCTTACAGTCGGTCAAATCTCGCATCAGATCCACATGATTGGGTAAAAATTCGTGCAACGGCGGATCGATCAGGCGAATGATGACCGGCAGACCGTCCATCACGCGGAAAAGGCCGGCAAAGTCTTCGCGCTGAAAGGGGAGCAGCGCATCAAGTGCCTCGCGCCGTTCACTCGGTAAATCTGTCATGATCATCTTCTGTACAAAGGGGAGTCGCTCGGCCTCAAAAAACATGTGCTCTGTGCGGCACAGGCCGATCCCCTCTGCGCCGTAATCACGGGCGCGTTGAGCGTCGGCCGGATAGTCGGCGTTGGCCCAGACGCCCAAACGACGAAACTCATCAGCCCAGGAGAGTATTTTCATCAGCCACGGATCCTTAATGTCAGGCACCATGGTCTTGAGTTTGCCCACGTAAACTTCGCCTACAGTGCCGTCAATGGAGATCCAGTCACCTTCTTTGATAATTTGATCGTTCACGCTCATCTGGCGGTGGACCATATCGATTTCAAGGGCCGAAGCGCCCACTATAGCCGGCTTGCCGAACTGCCGGGCAACCAAAGCTGCATGGCTGGTTCGCCCCCCCCGGCTGGTGAGAATCCCCTGGGCAGCCAGCATGCCGTGTACGTCATCCGGACGGGTTTCAGGGCGTACCATGATGACGTCTTTCCCTTCTTTCTTGGCCCATGATTCAGCGATATCGGCGTCAAGGGCAACCACGCCATAGGCCGCGCCCGGCGAAACATTAAGGCCGGTGGCCAGCATTTCGCCTGCGGCTTTGGCTTTTTTGATGGCTTCACGGTCAAATTGCGGATGAAGAAAAAAATCAACCTGCTCGGGAGAAACACGCATAACCGCTTCTTCCTGTGTAATCAAACCTTCTTCCACCATATCAACCGCTATGCGAACAGCGGCCTGGGCCGTACGCTTGCCGTCGCGGGTCTGGAGCATCCACAGTTTGCTCTTTTCAATTGTAAATTCAACATCTTGCATCTCACGATAGTGCTTCTCCAGGTTCCTGGTGATCTGCTCGAATTCGTTATAGGCCGTGGGCATCTCCTCTTTGAGTTTTGAAATGTCATGGGTCAGGCGTATCCCGGCAACCACGTCCTCCCCCTGTGCATTGGTAAGATAATCGCCTTCTATGAGATTTTCTCCGGTGGTCCCGTTGCGCGTCAAGGCAACACCGGTGGCACTGTCATTGCCCATGTTGCCAAAAACCATGGTCTGAATACTGACCGCGGTACCAAGATCATGTGGAATACCGGCAGCATTGCGATAGTCAACCGCCCGTTTACCGTTCCAACTCTTGAAAACCGCTTCGGTGGCCAAAAGCAGTTGATCATTTGGATCGGTTGGAAAATTGCGGTTTGCATATCGTCTGAAAATGGATTTAAATTTATCCGTCACGTCTTTCCAGGCATCGGCCGTCAATTCCGTGTCGGTTTTGACACCTGCTTTAAGACGGGCTTGGGTAATGACTTCCTCAAAAGCCTCATCCGGAGCACCCATTACAACACTGCCGAACATTTGCACCAAACGGCGATAAGAATCGTACACAAAGCGTTCATCGCCGGTTAATTCGATCATGCCCATGGCGGTTTCGTCGTTGAGACCGATGTTGAGCACCGTGTCCATCATGCCCGGCATGGAGAACTTGCCGCCGCTGCGGCATGAAATCAATAATGGATTCTTTGGGTCACCGAATTTCTTGCCGGTGGCAGCCTCGACAGTTTGCATTCCCTTTTTTATCTGTTCACCCAGCCCTTCTGGAAAGGCGCCACCGGCCGCTAAATAGGCATTACAAGCCTCGGTAGTTATGGTAAAACCGGGGGGAACCGGTATGCCAATGCGCACCATTTCAGCTAAATTGGCTCCCTTGCCGCCCAACAATCCGCGCACGTTTTCCCAATCACCTCCGACATAGTCTTTTGCTTCCTCAACTTCACCAAAAAGATATACCCATTTATTAGCCATTTTGAAGCACCTCTCTATAAAATTAAAGATTGAAATAGAAATAAGGAAAGTAAAAAAAAGATTTTCGGACAGAGATTACTATAGATAAAAGTCGGTTATATGTCAACCAAGAAAAATATAGCCGTTATGGGTTTGATAAGAAAAAATCAGGCTAGCACCGGGTCCACACACATTCCATGTTGGAGCAAACCATACAGCCTTCAGCCCGGTGAAACGGTGCACCGCAATCAGGACAGCAAATATCTTTGATTTTTGCTGCATTATGTTCGTTAAAATGAATGTCTGCAT
>JBARSG010000182.1:0-2156 GCA_049644625.1 Desulfobacterales bacterium
AATCGGAATTACTGGAAGGCAAGATAGGAAATAGACAAACATGAAATCTCCAAAGCAAATTTTAGAAACCGTAATGAGTCAAAAAAGGACCGTGCTTTCAGAATATGAGTCCAAACAGATCCTATCCGCATATCAAATTCCGGTTACCAGAGAATTTTTAGTGACTGCGGAAAGCGAGTTGATCCGGGCAACAAATGAAATAGGGTATCCTCTGGTTTTAAAAGGCTCCTCAGGGGATATTATCCATAAAACCGAACAGAATCTGGTCCGTGTGGATATCAGAAATGACGATGAAGCTAAAATTGCCTTTAAGGAGATTATGGCGGTTTTGAACGGGACCGGCGGCTCCGTATTGGTCCAGGAGCTGGTTAAAGGGCAGCGGGAACTGGTGATGGGCATGACCCGCGATCGCCAGTTCGGAGCTTCGGTAATGTTCGGCCTTGGCGGGATATTTACGGAAATCCTTGAGGATGTTGCCTTTCGCCTGGCACCGCTGGACAAAAGAGAT
Organism: Desulfobacterales bacterium; assembly: GCA_049644625.1. Taxonomy (GTDB): domain Bacteria; phylum Desulfobacterota; class Desulfobacteria; order Desulfobacterales; family UBA11574; genus S5133MH16. Next base: position 509 of record JBARSG010000182.1, read on the forward strand.
GCCCGGGATATGATGGAAGAAATTCGGGGCCGAAGGATTTTGGAGAATATTCGCGGAATGGGAGCCGCGGATTTGGACCAGTTGGGAGAAATCCTCATTCAGGTGGGAAAAATCGGAATAGAGCACGACATCATTAAGGAGATCGATATTAATCCGGTAATAATCTCAGAGGGCAAAGGTATTGCCGCGGACGCTTTGATTGTATTGGAGCCTACGCTTGTCAAAAAGTAAAAAACTTGCCACATATGAAATCCGTGGTGCTGCCGAAAACAATGATTTAATCGCCATTTTTCATGGAACCGTTTACAGAAAGAAAGATAAGATATAAACGATCAAATCTATGACATGGTCTTGTCACTTATGTTGACAGCTCTTTGCTGTAAATAAACGCTCCATCACGCTCAATCCAATTATTGCCCTTTCTCTCAAGGATCCAGCCGCTGGCTTTTTTACCGCCAAAAGGAAGTCGCAAAGGGGTAAACGTAAAATCGGGATTATCATGCACCATTCCGAAGTGGGAATAAAAAAGCGCTTTTATCTTCTCTGCCGGAGATCCGAAAAAAGATAACAAAAAACCATAGCGGGTTTTAACCAATTCCAGGGTCGCTTCATGGGGATCGTCAAAGGGTTTAAGAAGCAGAAACGGACCAAAGAGTTCCAGATCCGGGATGTCGCTGTTTTCGGTTTCAAGCACCAGGGGAAAGACCTTTTCGCCGGTGATGGAACCCGTTACCAAACGTGCCGGCCGGCACGTTTCGAGGGCATTTTGAAGAATATTACGGGTCCGTTCCACCCGAATCGGTCCGATATCGGTCTTGGGATCAAAAGCGTCTCCGACCTTAAGGCATTGAACCATATCCAGTATCTCTTTGCGAACCTCTTCATAAAGACTACGGTGTATGTATGCCTTTTTCAGGGTTGTGCAGTATTGACCGCCATTAATGAACGCCCGGCGGGCAATAAAACTCGCGGCCGCGGTTACGTCTGCATCTTCAAACACGATGGCGGCCGGCATTCCCCCGGGTCCTGCAAAAAAGAGTTTATCGAAAGATTTGTGTTGTCTCCGGTATACCTCCCCAACTGCCGAAGCTCCTGAAATAAAGAAGAGCCTGATATCTTTGTCTGCCACACAGCGCCGTCCGAATTCGCGGTTGTCCATATCCAAAACCGGTTCGATAGATTGGAACGGTTTGCAAATTTCGGTGAGTACAGATGCGGATCGCGGCGTCTGGGAAGAGAGACTGAACCTCAACGTGTTGCCGGTAAGAAGGGCTGCTCCGCCAAGACGGGCCAGTACCACCGTCGGGGCATCGTATGGAAATATAGTGGCAACCGTACCGTACGATCGACCGTTTTCCACCCAGGGAATTTCTTTGTCCATGGTTCGTAAATGATCGACCGATAAATCCACTTCAATAGATGTGATTTTTACCGGAAATCCGGCATCATACGCGGCAGCTTCCATTAAATCTGTTTTATGACGGTCTAAAACATCAGCCAGCCGTTGTATTTCGTCAAGCCGCGCTTTGAATACATCGATCTGAGTCATAGTTATGCTCCTCATAAATTGAGACCTTTGAAAAATGTTCAATTTTGTTCAAGGCCAAGGAAGGCGATAATTTTAACCACAGGAATACATTGAGTATTT
>JBARSG010000183.1:0-3327 GCA_049644625.1 Desulfobacterales bacterium
GGAAAAAGGTAACCCAAAGATGGTTAAAACTTATTCAGAAGGTACTATTAATTAAAAAACCTGAACTACTAAATGATATTTTAGAAGAAACAGAAGAACTAATTAAACTTTTTGTTACGAGTATCAAAACGGCTAAAAAGAAAGAGAAATAGCTGTTGAATGTTTGTTTTTCATTCGATTTTAGTATAATTTGAGGAGCGGAGCGACATCATTATTCGACGTTCGACGTTCAATGTTCGATGTTGGACGTTCATCTTCAAAACAACCCTGTACGGCATAAATGTAACCGGTGAATGTTTACAAAACAACTTATCGCTTATGGGAGAACAGCCCGTTTAGAGAAAGAACACCCGGCGTGAAACACCGGACGATCAGAAAAGGGGAGGGAAATGTTCACTAACGTGTTAGCAGCAATTGACAGGGTAACCGTTCTTGATGCACCGGTTTTAACGGCCGCCCGAATCGCTGAACAAAACAATGGAAAATTGTACATTATTCATGTGCTGGAATCCGCATCTGCGGACAATCGGAATTTAATAAAGCATTTTAAGACTGGGGAAGAGATTGTAACCGGAGCAGCGTACGAAGAAGCGGTGACCAAAGAGATAAAGAAAGTATATGTTGAAGTTTTGAAATCTTACGGAAATTATGAGATCAGAGTAACCCCCGGCTTTCCCTGGGAGGAGATTTTGAGATGGGCACGGCAAATTAGTACAGACCTGATTGTATTAGGCCCCCATTCCACCAGGGCTGAGGAAAAAGGAGTGGTCAGAGTGGTCGGAAAGATCGGGAGTACCGTAGAAGGCGTTATCATGCGTGAAAATTGTCCGGTAATGATTGTTAATCCGTCCATTCAAAAGGAAGGACTGGCGTTTAAAAGAATTCTGGTGGGTATCGACTTTTCAAGATCCTGTGAATGTGCATTATGCTTTGCAGTAAAATTAGGTCAAGAGTACGGCTCAAAGCTTTTCCCATTTTACATGATACCTGTTCCTCCGCTTCCCAAATACTCTAAAGCTGATTATGAGGCAGATAGGGCCGCCGGTAAGCAAAGACTCAAAGAGTTTTGCCATGACCTCCTTGAAGGGACAGATCATGAATATAGTGTTCGGGGAGGTGCCTTGCCCCATCTGGAAATATTAAAATATGCCGAAAAAAAAGATGCGCATCTCATTGCCATGGGATCCCATACCAAAGAAAAGGCCGGAAAATGGTATGCGGGGAGTGTGGTGGAACGTGTCAGCTTCCGGTCCAAATGTGCGGTGGTTGTGGTGACCGATCCTGAAGTTTTATTACCATGGGAAGACAGCTTAACCGCAAAAATACACACAGAGAAGGATACGGATAGGTTAATTCGAGTTTTTAGCAAGAAGAAAAATACGTGTTAAATTTTAGGTTTTATCAAGCTGAGGGATAGGGCTTGTGAAAATATCCATTCCAAGAGAAGCAATAACAGAAATAATGACTTCTTATAATTGCTCTGAAGAAGAGGCTGCCAAAGCATATCTTGATGCACGAGACAGCGCCGACGATGCCTTTAAATTGTTTCTGGAACAACAATTTGATTCACAAAAACAAACGGTTGGCCATCTTGAACCCAAGATCTATACCCCTAAAGAAATCAAAAGGCATTTAGACAAGTATGTAATTGGGCAGGAAGAATATAAAAAAAGGCTGGCCATTGCCGCCGCCTATCATTTTGCCATGATAAAATATCTTCGTGAGTATCCGGATGATCAGACCGTAAAAAGATTCCGCAAGAAGAATACAATTACCGCCGGACCTTCGGGTAGCGGCAAAACATATTGTGTGGAGGTTTTAGGAGATCTTTTACAAGTTCCGACGCTAATTATTGATGCCACGGATTATACGGAAGCCGGTTATGTGGGCAAAAGTGCAGATGATATGATTCGAGAATTGATTGATTTGGTTCCCGGACATAACCGCGAAGAACAGGCGCGATTCATAACCAGGTACGGAGGTCTGATATGTATTGATGAGATTGATAAAAAGGCAAAAAACGGTGCATCGACCGGACATGATATTTCCAGAGAAGGGTTTCAACGGTCGGTCTTAAAACTCATAGAGAGAAAACTAGTGCCCATAAACAATCCATATTCCGCCGCCTCTCAAATCCAGGAGGTCATAGACCGACAGAGAGGAGAAAAAACCGACAAACAAGACAGCATGATTAGTACGGAAAACATACTTTTTATATTGGGGGGCTCTTTTGAAAGGACTTACGACAACCTGGAATCTATCGTAAAAAAACGATTGCAGCACAAGGGCAGGGTCCACGAAGACGGAAGTATTGAGATAATAGGGTTTGCCGTGGACGAAAAAAAGAACGAAAAAGGCAAGCTGCAAAACTTTTATAGGGAAGCGGAAGCTGATGACTTTATTAATTTTGGACTTCTTCCGGAGTTGATTGGCAGATCCCCTATAAGAACGTTTGTCAATCTGTTGTCCAAAAACGATTTGATTCGCATCATGCAGGAAACCGAAGACTCGATCCTCAATCAATATAAAATGGAATTTAAACTGTTCAATATAGATTTGGATTTTACCTCAGACGCCGTTGAATATGTCGCGGAAATTTCAGAAAACCGAAAGACCGGGGCCCGTGCTCTTGTCAGTGTATGGGAAAAAATCTTAACAGATTTTCAATTTGAACTTCCGGGGTTAAATTTTTTAAAGTTAGAAGTTACCCGGGAACTGTGCGAACGATCTAAAGATTATCTTTTGAAAATGCTGGAGAGATCTCCATTTGCAGATTTTGTTGAAAATTTTAAAAAGGAATATGGGATTGAACTTATTTTGGACGAAGAGGTTCAAAATTATTTTGAACAATACGCCCAACAGAACAACATTCAGATATCCGAGACCCTGAAAAAATTTCTCTCCGGCGCTTCAGCATTAAATTATATGGGCGTTAAAGGACCATATAAAATTACTAAAGAAATAGTTGAAGACGAAAAGTATTTTGATAAGCTGTTTGCTCGCTGGTACGAAGAACAGAAAAAAACAAGTTAGTCCGGTTATTTCACGAGCTTGAAAATGAAATATTCTGATTAGGATAATCTTGCGAGTAAGAAAGATTCTAATGACTTCGAAATCGATTTTGTGATCATAGTGTTACTCGGTTTCGCGGTCAAGCAAGGCAGCGTGCGTGGCAGCCAGGCGAGCAACGGGCACACGAAATGGCGAACACGACACGTATGTCAGACCAAGCTGATGACAAATTCGGATGGACTCGGGGTCGCCGCCGTGTTCTCCGCAGATCCCGCATTCCAGATCCGGTCTCACTGCACGTCCTTTTCTTACGGC
>JBARSG010000184.1:0-1803 GCA_049644625.1 Desulfobacterales bacterium
CCGATATCCTATATCATCATATACATGCTTATAAAACCGAGTATCCTTTATGGCCGGAACATCGTAAAATCGTGTCCGACCTCTTGAACTGCCGAACCGCTCATTTGGGGGGTCATATCGAACGCTGCGACACCTGTGGCGCAATGCGCATTATGTATCATTCCTGCCGTAATCGGCACTGCCCCAAATGCCAACACATGCCACGGGAAAGATGGCTTGAAAAACGAAAAGATGAGATCTTACCAGTCAGCTACTTTCATGTCGTCTTTACTCTGCCGCATGAGTTGAACACCGTCATCTTAAACAATAAAAAGGTGATGCTCAGCATCCTTTTTGCGGCGGCATCGAAAACCCTGCTGGCATTTGGCGAAAATGATCTCAAGGGCACCCCCGGTTTTTTGGCCATTTTACACACCTGGGACCAAAAGCTCAATGCCCATTTCCATCTGCACTGTCTGGTTGCCGGAGACGTTGTGTCCAAAGATAAGAGGAGATGGATATCCATAAGAAACGATTATCTCTTTAACGAAGAGGCATTGTCACGGGTCTTTCGCGGCAAATTCATGGAGCGCCTGGGGCATGTCCGCAAAACCAGTGCGCTCAAATTTATAGGTGGAGGTGGAGCCTATGGCAAATTCAAGAATATGCTGTATGCAAAAAATTGGGTGGTCAGTGTGCGTGATCCCGTAAAAAGCCCGGAACATGTCCTTGAATATCTGGCACGCTATACCCATCGGGTGACCATTGCAAACAGTCGCATCAGAGCCATTAAGGACGGCAGAGTAACCTTCACCGCCAAAGACCGGAAGAAAAACAAGACGGAATCGGTCACCATTACCGCAGTGGAGTTTATCCGAAGGTTCCTCTTGCACAGCCTGCCCAAGGGCTTTGTTAGAATCCGACATTACGGCTTCCTGGCTAACCGAAATCGCAAGGAACATTTAGATGCCATAAGAGACTTAATGGGCCTATCTGCTCCCCCTGAAAAAAAAGTCGCTTCCCTGGAAGAGATGATGCTTCAGCTTACGGGCACAGATATTACAACCTGTCCCTGCTGCAATAGAGGAAAAATGCATTTTTTTACAGAGATACCAAAAAGCCGGGCACGACCACCGAGTCACCTGACCTGTTCAGTGGGGTAACCGGCTAAAGCGATATTTTTGAATTGTCCTTTGAATAACAACAGGAGAGGTGCGCCCTGACCCACAATAATGCCCTTAAATGATATAATCGTTGGAAGGCAGCGAGGTTTAAATGGCGAAATATACAGTGTGGTTCATCGCAAATCATTCCCATCTAAAATTCCAGCCCGATCATTGGCGAAGGTTCCCATATGCCAGCTTGGAATACAATACCCATATAGTTCTATCATGCCAGATCGTCGCGAAGCGGCTTCGTACATCCTTGTTTTATCAATAATCCCGCCTTGATAAATCCCCACTCAAAATCATGTTGCCAACAGAATCAAAAAACTATAATCTTGACCTTACCTACTGCGGGACTATGGATAAAACACTAATTAGATATCACAACACCGGCAATAGGCTATTTAAGGCCAGAAAGCACACACTTTTCAATGATCCATTTTCGTTCTATAGTTTTAAATCTGCAAATTTGCATAATTTTCAGGGCATCTTTTATAGGCTTTTGTGCAAAGGCTTGTTCCTAAGTGGTGCAGAAGGAGCCCAATAAACAGGAAATAATTCCGAATTATTCAATAAACGAGAAATAATTCTCACTACTCACTAGTTCGGAGCAATAGAAATGAACAAAGCTAAACGAGCCAAGCTAAAGGGCCAGAAG
>JBARSG010000185.1:0-5681 GCA_049644625.1 Desulfobacterales bacterium
CTCAGTCAGTCCCATATCTACAGCACTTTTCATAAAGTCCGTGAACCTTTCCATGTTATAAATACACTGAGTCTGGATAAAATCAGCTCCCGCATCTATTTTGTTGGCAAGCCTGTAAATCCGGAACTCGTACGGATCTGCAAACGGGTTGCTGGCCGCGCCGATGAAAAGTTTTGGCGGTACATCTATATCTTCGCCGTTCATAAAAGTGCCTTCATCCCGCATCATCTTGACCAGGGCGATAAGCTGCATGGAATCTATATCGAAGACGTTTTTTGCTTCAGGATGGTTGCCGAATTGCTGGTGATCACCTGAAAGGCACAGCATGTTACGGATACCCAGAGAGTATGCTCCCAGAATATCCGCCATTATAGCCAGGCGGTTTCGATCCCTGCAAACCATCTGGAAGTTGGGCTCAAGACCATGGGCGACCAGTATTGCCGACGCCGCAGTACTGGACATCCTCACAACGGCGGTCTGGTTATCGGTTATATTTACGGCATCGACAATGCCTTTCAGATGCTCGAACTTTTCCTTCAAATGCTCTACATTAGCTCCCTTGGGCGGACCGCATTCACCTGTAAAAGCAAAATGACCTCCATTTAAAATTTTTTCCAGATTACTTCCCGATTTCAATCCGTTATCGCTCATTGCACCAATTCCTCCCTTATACTTTTTCTGGGGCCGCCGTCTCTTGCCGAACGCCAGTCTTTGGGAATCCTGAGGGTTCTGAGGTCCTCAAGGCGCCCTTGCTCCATCTTCTTTTTGACAATGATGTCCCAGATACAATCGACTTCTTCTGAAATCTCGCATTTGCCGTTTGCGCTTCCGCCGCAGGGCCCATGCTGCAGGCTCTTGGCACACCGGGCAATGGGGCACAAACTGTCATAAAAGTGGATCACGCACGTGCCGCATCCTGCACAGCGTTCCTCCCAGATTCCGTGCTGCACCGCCCCCCCGAAAAATTTCGTATCGAGTACGGGGTATACTTTTTGTGTTGGGAAGGCTTCCGCAAGGAACTGAGGTCCCACTCCGCAGGCCATGGACAGGATGGCGTCAAACCTGTCACAGTCGGCCCTGAGCTGTTCCACATATTCAAAATCGCACTGACGCTCTATAGTTCTCTCTTCTATCTGCAGTCCTCTGCCCTCCTTATTTCGTGCAATTTTCAGAATAGAAGCTAGAATCTGCACCTCTTTCATCCCGCCTACATTACAGACGGTCACACAGCCCTTGCACCCTACCAGAAGAATTTTTTTGTAATCCCTTATCATCTCCTGTATCTCATCCAGAGATTTTCGATCTGCTACTATCATTGTTCACCTCTTGTGGTTCGGTCCTGTTGTTAATTTTGATCGGCCTTTGGATAGGGTTGAACCGGACTCGGTCCGAGCTCTCGAATTTCCCTGGTCATCTCTCTGGCAATTTCGGCAAACCGTAGCCCCATGGCCGAGGAGAGGTTGAACATCCTTACCCGGGCCGGTTCAATACCCAGCTCTTCCAGAGTTCTTTGAACATATTCCACTTTTTTTCTTGTTTTAACATTTCCTTCCAGGAAGTGGCATTCACCTTCCAGTCACCCGGCCACATAAATCCCGTCGGCACCATCCTCAATGGCCCTCAGGAGAAAAAGAATGTCCACTCGACCTGTGCAGGGCACCTGAATCACCTTAACATTGGAAGGATAGGAAAGGCGCATGGAACCCGCCAGATCCGCGGCTGCATAAGCACAGTAATTGCAACAGTAGGCAACAATCTGTGGTTCAAATGTTTCGTTCATTTTTCATCCTCCAGAGGTAAAAAGTGCGCTTGTTTTTGCCACAAGCTGTTCGTCGGTGAAATGCTGAAGTGATATTGCCTTTCCAGGGCATTCAGACACACACACTCCGCAGCCGTGACATTCCGCCGCATTAATAACGGCGTGGGAATCCTCATTAACCCTGGGTATTCCGTATGGACACGTTCTGACACAGGTGAGACAGGCGGCACATCTTGCTTCCTCAACCGATGCGACAACTCCACCCACCATGATCTCTTCCTTTGCAAGAATGGTCATGGCCCTTGAGGCGGCAGCCTTTGCCTGGGCGATACTCTCTTCTATGGGTTTGGGATAATGCGCAAGGCCGGCCAGGAAGATTCCTTCTGATGAGAAATCGACGGGACGGAGTTTAGCGTGGGCTTCAATTAGGAACCCCTCACTGTTTACCGGAACCTTGAAAAGTTCAAACAATTCAGTGTTGGCGTTTGGAACAATCCCGGATGCGAGTACCAGAATATCCGGCTTAAGACGTACCGGCATGCCGAGAACATGATCCGTAACCGTCACCGAAAGATGATCGTCTTCCAGGGATTCAACCTTGGGCAGATCCTTCAGACTGTAGCGGATAAATATCACTCCGGCCTTCCTTGCCTGTACATACAGCTCTTCTCTGAATCCGTAGGAACGGATATCTCTGTAGACAATGTAAACCTTCATTTTCGGATTCTTTTTTTTAAGGAGCAGGGCGCTTTTCAGACTGTGTGTGCAGCAAATTTTGCTGCAGTATGGCCTTTCGGGTATTCTGGATCCTACACACTGTATAAAAACAACGCTTTTGGCCCCTGAGAGTCGTTCATCACTTTCAGTAAACGCCCGGTCCATGTCCAGTTGAGTCATCACATCGGGATGCTCCCCATAAAGATATTGCTCCGGGATTTTCTCTCTTCCCCCTGTGGCAAGGACGGTTACCGCGTGATCGATTTTAATTTCCTTGCCCTCTCCGTTCAGAGAGGTGAGTGTTGTGGAAAAATTACCCATGGTTCCTGTGGTCCCGGTTACCTTTGTCTGCATGAAAAGCTCGATATTGTGGTGATTTTTCACACGGTTCACAAGATCTTCAAGATAGGGTCCTATCTTTTCTCCCTGCCATGTCGTCCCGAGAACCTTGGCGTTTCCGCCAAGTTCTATGGATTTTTCCACCAGGTAAACCGTGCGCCCCTGGTCTGCGATTCCAACGGCGGCTTCCATGCCCGAGACTCCGCCGCCGATTACAAGGGCGGCTTTGCTTATCTTTAAAGAGACCTGATGCAGCGGTTCACTATAAGTTGCCTTGGCAACCGCCATGCGAACTAAATCTTTGGCCTTTTCGGTGGCTTTTTCCGGATTGTCCATGTGAACCCAGGTGTTGTGGTCCCGAATATTGGCCATTTCAAAAAGGTATTTGTTCAAGCCGGCATCACGGATAGTTTCTTGAAACAACGGCTCGTGGGTGCGCGGTGAGCATGACGCCACAACCACCCTGTTGATACCTTTTTCCCGTATTATTTGCTTGATGTGGTCCTGATTGTCCTGGGAGCATGTAAACAGATTATCCTCCACATGGATCACATGGGGCAGATCCTTCGCATAATCCCGTATTGCCGGGACGTCCGCCACTCCGCCGATATTGATTCCGCAGTTACACACGAATACGCCAATCCGCGGTTTCTGTCCGGTCACATTCTCTTCGGGGGGCATTTCCTTTACGCGGGTAAGAGACCACCTGGCATCGGAAAGGTTACCGGTTGCGGCTGTCGCAGAGGCGGAAGCCTCCATTACAGCATGCGGTATATCCTTTGGCTCCTGAAAAGTTCCGCAAACGAAAATGCCTTCCCTGTTGGTGCTTACCGGAGAAAGGCAGCTTGTTCTGGCAAATCCGTGGTCGTTAAGTTCCACCCCCATCTTTTCAGCAAGCCCCGCAACATCTTTACTCGGAGAAAGCCCCACGGAAAGGACAACCATGTCAAACCTCTCCTCTGCTCTTTTTCCTGATTCAGTAGCATATACGATACGGAGCTTGTCATCTTCATCAGGGAAAACCGAGTGGATCCTCGATCGGATAAAACGGACGCCATGGTCTTCCTTAGCCCTCAGATTATACTTGTCAAAATCCTTACCATAGGTTCGCAGGTCCATGAAAAAAATCGCGGTATCCAAAGGATCGTCACTGTGCTCTTTGGCTATCACAGCCTGTTTATTGGCATACATGCAGCAGACCGACGAACAGTAGCTGTTGTCACAGGTATTTATGTCCCTTGACCCTACACATTGCAACCAGGCTATTTTGGCCGGTGCCTTTTTGTCCGAAGGCCTGACCAGGTGCCCTTCATATGGCCCAGAGGCGGAAAGCATTCTCTCGAACTCGATACTGGAAACCACATTGGGGTGGGAAGCATAACTGTATGTGTCGTATTGGGCCGGATCAAAGGGTGTAAACCCCGGTGCAAGAATTACAGCTCCCACATGGATCTCGTGCGCAACCGGTTTCATCTCATGCTCTACGGCCCCTGCCAGACAAGCCTTTACACACTGGTAACACTCGGAACAGACACCGCATTCAAGACAGCGTGCGGCTTCTCTTCTTACCATCTGTTCATCCATCCCGGTCTGGACTTCTTTAAAACCTTCTGTTCGATCATCAGGCGAAAGACACGGCATCTTTTCTCTTTCAACAGGCGGGACATTACTGATATCCACGTCCAGAAACGGTTCCGCTTTTTCAGGTCTTTCCTTTTTCAGGTCCTCGCCTTTTAAAAACCGATCGATTGAAACTGCCGCCTCTTTTCCCGCCGCAATTGCATCTACTACTGTACTGGGACCGGTTACGGCATCACCGCCTGCAAATATGTCCGGATCATCCGTCTGGAGTGTCACAGAATCAACGTTAATGGTGCCCCAATCGCTGAGAGTGCACTCGCATTCGTCGGTAATACAGGCCCAGTCAGATTCCTGGCCGATGGCAGGAATCATGGCATCCACATCAATAGTAAACTCGGAGCCTTCAACAGGTACAGGACGTCTTCTCCCGCTGCTATCCGGCTCGCCGAGTTCCATTTTTATGCACTCAATAGCCTTCACCCTTTGATTTTCTCCGATAACTCGGACAGGAGTTGTCAAGGTCATAATTTCAATGCCTTCCTCCCTGCACTCTTCTATCTCTTCCGCGTTGGCCGGCATCTCCTCTTCACTGCGCCGGTATATGATAAACGGCTTTGATGAACCGTTGCGAAGGGCAGTTCTTGCGGAATCCATGGCAACATTGCCGCCACCGATTACTGCGACCCTGTCACCGATGGAAACATCCTTGCCAAGATTCACATCCCGTAAAAAATCCACACCCGGATAAACCCCTTCAAGATCCTCACAGTCAATACCGAGCGCCTTACACTCCTGTGCTCCGACGCCCATAAAAAACGCCTTGTACCCCTTCTCCCTGAGCTGCCCTATTGTGATATCATTTCCGATATCCACTCCGGTTTCAAACCGGACTCCCAGATCCCGAATCACCTGTATTTCTGATTCGATGATATCACGCGGAAGCCTGTATTCGGGGATACCAATTCTCAGCATGCCGCCAAGGACTTCATGTTTTTCCAGTACGGTAACCTGGTAACCTTCAATCCCTAAAAAATAGGCACAAGCAAGTCCGGCCGGTCCGCTGCCGATCACTGCCACCTTTTCTTCTCTTTTTGGTTTAACCTCAGGCTTGAAAGAGATATTGTTCTCTTTAGCCCAGTCTGCAAGAAACCTGTGGACAGACCGAATTGAAACCGGTTTATCCACCTTTGACCTTGTACAGATTACTTCACATGGTTGGTGACAGACCCGTCCACATACTCCGGGAAACGGATGTTCTTCCATAAAAAGCTCGTATGCCTCTTTA
>JBARSG010000186.1:0-2311 GCA_049644625.1 Desulfobacterales bacterium
GAAATATTCGGGAATATGGAATTTTCTGATCGGTGAAAGCCTTGTTCGTGCGGACAACCCAAGGGCTTTCCTCAAATCGCTCCTTGGAGAAGATTCACCCGAAAATACGCAAAGAACGTAGTAACAAACAAAAGTCTTGCATTATAAATATCCCGGCAATTATAATGTCCTTATTCGAACAAGCCGGGAAATTACCTAAAGCAGCTCTTCTCACTGTTTTTACCATAAAATGAACAAAAATAATTTTATACCACAGGTCAAGATATGCGGCCTGACCCGGGTCGAACAAGCACTGCAATGTGTAGCGCTTGGGGCGGATGCCATCGGATGTGTCTTTTATCCCAAAAGCCCGAGACATCTGACAGACGACCGGGCCAGAGAAATTTGTTCGGCAGTAATGGATCGTGTCAAAACCGTGGGCGTGTTTGTCAATGAATCGTTTTCAAGCATTATGAATCGAGTTGAATGCTGTCAGCTTTCTGCAGTTCAGCTTCACGGCCAGGAATCCCCTGAACTTGTTCGTCGCCTTTGCAACGAAAACCTTCAGGTGATAAAAGCCTTGTTTATTGACAGTAATCCCTCTTTAAAAGATGCGGAGAATTATCCGGCATCGGCTTTTCTGGTGGAATGCGGCCGGGGCAAACTTCCCGGAGGGAATGCACTTCAATGGAACTGGGATCAGGCCAGAAGTTTTGGCGAAAAACATCCGCTGATCATTGCCGGAGGTCTTTCGCCTGAAAATGTTTCCCATGCAATAAAGGTGAGTTCGCCCCATGCCGTGGATGTAAGTTCCGGTGTGGAATCGAGTCCCGGGCACAAAGATATTGACAAAGTAACGCTTTTTCTTAATGCTGTTTTCAGGTGCAGCGTTAATAAAAATGCGGAAAAGATATTTTAAGGAGTAATAAAAATGAGAAAAACCATAGAATTAAACAGGGTTGTGGTCACCGGGATAGGAATGGTTACGTCACTGGGACTGGATGTATCAACCACATGGGAGTCCATGCTGGCGGGCAAATCAGGCATTGACTGGATTACCCAGTGGGGGGATCTGGATGAAGTGAAAGCCAAATATAAATTGGCGGAAGATTTTCCTTTGATTGCCGGCGAAGTCAAAGATTTTGACATTAAAGAAATTGTTAAACAGAGAAAACACGGTTTTTCAAAAGAGGATCTGAAACAGATTAAATATATGGATCCGTTCATCCAGTTTGCCTACGCAGCAACATTGGAAGCCGTTTCAGACGCTGATGTAAATTTAGAAAAAGGAGAAGTTGATCCGTATCGGGTTGGCGTCATTATCGGCTCGGGTTTGGGTGGCCCCCAGTCATGGGAAAATGAATTTAAACGTTTCTTAAACGGTAAAAAAGTATCGCCTTTTTTAATTCCGCGTCTGATACCCAATCTGGCGGCCGGTAATATCAGTATTTCTTTCAAGGCCAAAGGCGCCAATGCTTGCATAGCAACTGCCTGTGCTTCCGGTGCTCATGCGATTGGCGAATCTTTTCAGAGAATTCAACTGGGCAAAGAAGACGCCATTGCCTGTGGCGGAACAGAAGCCGCGATTACCCCATTAACCATAGCCGGTTTTCATGCGCTTAGAGCACTGTCGCCAAAATACACGACCCCCCAATCCGCTTCCCGGCCATTTGATGCAGACCGTAACGGCTTTGTTATGGCAGACGGAGCAGGCGTTCTGATCCTGGAAGAGCTGGAACATGCCTTAACCAGAGGGGCGAAGATATATGCGGAAGTCATCGGTTTTGGAATGACCGGAGATGCCAGCCATATTACTGAGCCTGATATTGACGGCGCCATTAGATGCATTAAACTGGCCTTGGAAGAGGCACAAATTGAGCCCGAAGAAGTCGATTTAATCAATCCTCATGCCACATCGACGCCCAAAGGGGATATAAATGAAGCCAATGCCATAATGGAGGTCTTTGGATCTGATCGAGAACGGCCGTTTATTACGGCTAATAAATCTCAGCTTGGACATTCTCTGGGAGCCATAGGAGGAATTGAAGCAATTTCGACCGTATTATCCGTTTATAATAATAAGGTTCCTCCGATTTTGAACCTGGAGCAGATTGACCCGGAATGCCAGGGTCTGAACTATGTGCGCGGGGAGACAAAACAGGCAAAAATTGATACCGCTCTTTCCAATTCTTTCGGCTTCGGCGGTACAAACGCAACTTTGATTTTTCGAAAATACAGATAGGGTCCTGGGTTCTAGGTTGAATAAATAATGGTTAACAATTAATAATTAACAATTGATTATTGATTATTAGATTGAGGTTCTGGGTTTACT
>JBARSG010000187.1:0-2218 GCA_049644625.1 Desulfobacterales bacterium
TTGCTGTAGGCAAATGGATTTTGCATATTTCACCTCATGGTTTATCCCGATGGGTGTATTATAAATTACACCTTCATGCTTACACTCTTGAGGGTAATTTTTAGTACACTTAATAGGTATTGTCAAGCGAAGAATGCTGAAAAAATGTATTATTTTAGGAAAAAAGTGATTATGAGGTAGGAATTTAGATGCTCAATCGTGAGAAAATTGTTCTCAGCTTTATTCGGAAAGCCAAATCTGATCCCGATTCCAGCCTTTGTTTAGGCCTGCGATTTGGCTTTTAAACGGCTTTTCTTAAGATTTCGGTTAACTCTTCATCGGTTAATTCAACAGGATTTCCTTTCATACTGCTCGCTCTTTTAGCCCCGGCGATCATTTCAGGAAAGTGAGCTTCCGTGATTCCGAATTCGAAAAGCGGCGCTACATCCAGTGCGTTGCACAGATCGTGAATCCAGTCAATTCCGTCTGTTGCCCCAGCATCTGGTTTGCCGGTCAAAAGGCGGGCGACTTCATCATAGCGTGATAGGAACTCAAGGGTGCCTCTACGCTGTAGCGCTTTGACATTTACTTCCATGACATGAGGTAGCAGGCAGGCGCAGATTACGCCATGCGGTATTGAAAACATGGCACCCATCGTGCCTGCAAATCCGTGAACTGCTCCCAGTTTAGAGTTGGCAAGCGCCAGCCCTCCGAATAGACTGGCAATCGCCATGTCTTCGCGGGCCGCCGTATCGGTTCCCTTTTCAAATGCTCGACGCAGAGAACGGGCGACTCGCTTTAGGCCTTCCCGGCACAAGGCATCCGTTAATGGATTGGATTGCAAGGAAACAAAAGGCTCCAGAATTTGGGTTAGGGCATCCAGTCCGGTGCTGGCGGTCAAAGATGGCGGCATGGAATACGTCAGTTCAGGATCGATGACAGCAAGATCCGGCAACATCGTCGGGCTGCGAAGACTAACCTTAACCCTGTGTTCTGTTGATGCCAACACCGAATTGCGAGTGACTTCGGCACCGGTTCCGGCGGTCGTCGGTATCGCGATGCAGGCGGCCGAAGCCTGTATCAGCGGTTGTCCCTGACCGATCACCTCCAAATAGTCCATAATATCGCCGGTGTTGGTTAACAGGGCGGCAATGGCCTTGGCGGCATCAATGACACTGCCACCGCCGATGCCGATGACAACATCGCAGGCCTTTTTACGGGCAAGTTGAATTCCTTCAAGGGTCATTTCTATGGTGGGTTCACCGGGAACACCAAAAGTAAGGGGTTGCATGCCGGTGGTTTTAAGTAAATCCAGCAATGATGCCGCGCGTTCAGTATTTTTGCCGGTGACGACCAGCGGCCGGCCTCCCATTTGGATTGCCAGCGCCGGAACCTCTTTCAAAGTTCCCCGGCCAAAAATGATTCGAGAGGTTGTGGCAAATTCAAATCGAATCATTAATCCCATCCTTTCTCGTCCGGGAATAGATTGGTGAGTTTAATACTGGTGCGCGATTCGGCCATCATGTCTTCAACCGTATCCCGCCACTTTTGGTAATGCGCAGTTTCTTTGTGTCTGGCCGGATCTTCAGGCGTTCGGTAGACTTCAACAAGAATGAACCGCGTGGGATCCTCCAGATGCTGGACAACATCAAATCGCGCGATGCCGGGCTCCAAAACACTGTTGCGGGCATTTTCCAGGGTTGCCTGCTTAAAATCTTCAATACGGTCAGGCTTTACATGGACAAAGACGTGGACGATAAACATGGCATCCTCCGTAAATGTGAGGTAAAGAAAAAAAATATTTAATCGGGGAACGATTTAAGGTAATATTCGGGTAAATAGTAGAATTTTGTCAAGAAAAAACGGTCTGGGGTATCATTCTATAAAAATCGTTATCACATGAACTATAATCAGCATCATATCACGGAATTGTTCAAACAGTATGCGGGGTTACAGCAAAATCTGTTGCGCAGACCGGATACCCAACAACAGCATGCCGCAAACCGGTTTTTTAAGCGGTTGCTGGATCGTTTTCATCGCGAAACAGATGTCTCCATTTTGTTGCAGGCATTACCGGACCCCTACTTTCCTTTAGGCATGCTGGAACAAACCATATTTGCCGATGTGGTGGGCATGCGGTTTTTTATCAACAAGCGGCGACCCGACCTGGAACCGATCCTGGGCCAAGAACTCGTGGAATGGGCCGGAGCCTTTCTAAGGATTCGACACGACATTCAAA
>JBARSG010000188.1:0-1551 GCA_049644625.1 Desulfobacterales bacterium
TCATTGCCTGATCCCAGGCGGGGCCGTCTCAGATGACTGCTCACGATGGATTGCTTGCAAAAACGATTATCTGTTTAATCATGAGGCCTTGAGCCTGGTCTTTCGTGGAAAATTTATCGACTATATGAAAAAGATGTACAAAAAAGGGAAATTACATTTTCCCGGTAGATGTGCATCCTACAAGACACCGCCAGGCTTCAAACAGTTAATCGATAGCCTTTATTTGAACAAGTGGGTCGTTCACGTTAGGGAGTCAATTAAAGGTTCCGAATATGTGCTCGAATATCTCGGCCGTTATACGCATCGGGTCGCCATATCCAATCATCGTCTGATCTCCTTAGAAGATGGACAGGTAACCTTTACATACAAGAATCGTAAAACCGAACAGATCCGACAAACCACTATTGAGGCGGTTGAGTTTATCAGACGTTTTTTGCTCCATGCACTGCCTAATGGATTTGTCAAAATCCGGCATTATGGCTTTCTGGCAAATCGCAACAGAGGGAAAAACTTAGCTAAAATCCGTCAGTTGCACGCTCTACCACAGATTGGAAAGAGTGCCGAGAAATCAGTTGAAGAAATGATGCTGTCACTTACCGGCAACGATATCAATCTGTGCCCCTGCTGCGGAAAAGGTAAAATGCAGGTCGTAGGAGAAATACCCAAGTACACCGGTATCTGCGCAAAGGAGATCATTCGACCGCCCAATTACCGGAAAGCGGCTTAACTTTTAATTTGGCTCGGTCAAACAAGAGGCTTATCCGAAGGTTGTTGCCCGCAATGGGATTATCACGCTTTTGGCTTCGCTAAAAGTGACAGGATCACTGCGGCCAGAAAACAGATTACTATTGGGTTCTTATCAACACGAGAAGCAATTTTCATCCAAAAAGCATCTTTAGTGTCAAAAAAAAGAAAAAAGGGACCTTGTCTATTTTAGAAAAACTCTTAGAGCTACTGTTTCGTCCTTATTTGAAAACCTCAACTGAGACTTTACAATCCCCATATAATAAGACAAGCCGGATAAACTAAACCGGCGGCTTCGTTCATCTTTGTTTTATCTGTAATCCCGCCACATAACTCTCTGACACATTTGCCAGATGTTAATCAATCGAGCAATCAACCACTTGCTTTTTCGCGGGACTACAGATAAAACCCTATTTAGATATCTGTAATTAATCTCATTAAACCACCAGCTATGCTGGTGCGAACCTAATAGGCTCTGCCGGTCAGGCGAAAAAGCCTTTTGAAAGATATGGAAAAAGTAAATGAACCTAAGTTTATATTTATAGACAACAGGGACAACTATATGTTTCGTTTAAAAATTTCACATCCAGTGACTCACAACGCTCAAGAAGGTGGTTCCAGCATAAACCATAGCGATGTTTCAAATCTACGCTACTTTACTTAAAATTTGATTGGATAGCAAAAGCGGTCTCTTCGAATATTATTTAAAAACGAATCACTCAATAACAAAAGCAATAGGTCTATTTTGCTAATAGTCATGTGGCCCCTTTTAGGGGCCTTCCTCAAGCCTTCGGCTATGCCGGAGGT
>JBARSG010000189.1:0-2565 GCA_049644625.1 Desulfobacterales bacterium
CCTTGAACAGGATCTTGAGATATTCAAAGAAAAGATTCCGGGTCCGGGAGCAGAAAATGAACTGAATCAGCGACTGGAAGCAAGAAGGGTCGATTTTCTCAACCATCTCAAGGCTGAAGATGAGTTAAAAGAACAGGCAATCCTATTGAAAAACAAAACCGAGGCGTTGCCGCAAGAACTCAACCGGTTGAAAACGGAAGCAGATAATTTGGAAGGGCAGATTAAAGCCGACCGGGAGGCTTTACTTGCGCTGCAAAACAAACGAGAGATGAGTTTTGGAACCGGAGACCCGATTCAAGAAAAGCGGGAAACGGAAAGAGGATTACTAGAGAAGAAAGAAGAAATAGAAGCCATCCGGCAACACACCCGAGAGGTTCGAGACGCCCTGTCGGAAAAACAGCGGTTAAAACAGACCACGGAAAAAAAATATCGGGACATTCAAAAAGAATGTGAAGATCTTGAACAAAATCTTTCGACCAGGGTTATTGCTTCGGGCTTCAGCACCTTGGAGGATGTCCAAAACAGTCTTTTAAGTCCTGAAGAACAGCAAACCATCAAAGATAAACAGGAAACCATAGATCGCGAACTCGCCGAGTGTACTGCAAATTTAAATGCAATCCGGGAAGAATTCGACGAACAGGGACAAAAGGAAACGGCTGTGGAATCTCCGGAAGATTTAAGCCTGCGGGTTCAGGATGAGCGTAAGCGAAAGGATGAACTGGAAGAAGCGCTTTCCGCCGGCTTGGATCGTCTGAACTACCAGAAAGCCATGG
Organism: Desulfobacterales bacterium; assembly: GCA_049644625.1. Classification (GTDB taxonomy): domain Bacteria; phylum Desulfobacterota; class Desulfobacteria; order Desulfobacterales; family UBA11574; genus S5133MH16. Next base: position 774 of record JBARSG010000189.1, read on the forward strand.
AAAAAAAATATGAACAAAAAATTCAGGAAATGGAAGAACAGGAAAAAATATGCGACCGAATGCATGAAGAAAAAGAGTTTTTTGAATCGGCCGGAGAGGCCGATATCAAAAAGCGGGTTCAAGAACTTATGCTGGAGCGTTTACTCGAACACAGCAACCCACGACTCGAAGAACTCAGTGGCCGTTATCATTTGAGATGTCGTGAAAAACACGGGCTGGCCTTGGAAATCGAAGACCTTTTTCATCAACGAGCACGCAGACCCATCAACACACTGTCCGGCGGCGAGAGTTTTTTGGTCAGCCTTGCAATGGCCCTGGGCCTTTCAGATATTGCCAGCAATGGTCGAAAAATAGAATCTCTTTTTATTGACGAGGGCTTCGGCTATCTGGATGATGAGACCTTATACAATGTACTTTCCACGCTTAAGAATCTGAAAACGAACGGTAAAATGGTGGGTGTCATTTCCCATGTCAAGCGGCTTGAGGATGAAATTTCCACTAAGATACGAATAAACAGGATTTCCGCAGGGGTGAGCGGTTTAGAAGTGGTGGCATAACCCTATTCCAGAATACCTTTACCACGCTTATGATCCGGCAGTCAGCGAGCGGGCCGGTCAATTTTTTTATTCGCATTCAACATAGTCAAATAATGTGCTATAAGATTTTTTTTGCAGGTTCAAAACACGATGTGCGATTTATACGCAAGCTTGTCGTGCAGTTTTCAGGGAAAACATTGATGGTTACTTAAATGACCGAGAAAAAAGCCATGGTGGCAAAGCTCAATTTTCAAAGAAAATTTTCAGCATTACTGGTTTATGGAAGGCCTCCCCTCGTATTTGGTGGCATGCTCTGCGGAATTGCGGTTATGTGGACCCGAAACCCGCTGCTCTACACCTTGGGGGTGTCGCTGCTTTTTATTTCCATGAGTTTTGACATGATCGACGGGTGGCTTGCAACCCGGTTTCATCTCCACTCCACATTGGCTCATCTCGTCGACCGCGTCATGGACAAAATTGTTTATTCAATCATTTTCCCGCTGGTGGCTGTGGGCATTATGTGGCGTATTCTTTTTACCTCGCCTGCCGGTACCAAGGCCGAATTGCTTCATGGCATTTTTGTATTGATTTTGTGCGTAACCGTCCTGATTCGTGACAATTTTGCTCATTTTATGCGGTTTTTTGCTATGCGCACAGGACCGGAACCGGAATTAAGAGAATTTACACGGCTAAGAACAATTGTGGCCGCGCCGGTCGGAACCCTCTTGTACGCGCATGCTTTTTATGTTCCGGGCGGCCCGACTTCTCTGATTTACATCTGGATTTCCTGGATGGGGAATCTTCCCCTGCGTGTTTTGTTTTTAATCGAAATAATATTTTTAATCATAAATTTTGGATCAATCGCAGCATACTGTCGAAAATACGGAACCTATTGCCTGGAAGAGATTTGTGACGAGGATGAACGCATACGGCGAAACATTTTGTCTTTTTTCCCGAATACATTGACCATCATGAACGCAATGATGGGGTTGCTGGCACTTCTTTTTGCTTACCAGAATCGCATTCATGAAGCCTATCTTTTTCTGATCGGCGCCGCGATTTTTGACAAACTCGACGGGGCTCTGGCTCGAAAGCTGGGCCTGACGGAACCCCTTCACGTACAGAATCGGGCACATCACATCAGCTTTGGAGGTATTCTGGATGACATTGCAGATGGCGTTAGTTTCTGCATTGTCCCGGCCTGGATCTTTTATTTGTTGCTTGCCGACGTTTCGGATCCCGTGATCCGGCAACTA
>JBARSG010000190.1:0-2773 GCA_049644625.1 Desulfobacterales bacterium
TTTTAGCATTTGTCATTTGACATTCATTTGAAATTTGCGTGTCGTAGTGAAACGAAGATCCCGCCGTCGGGGCCCCGTGAAATCTGTAAGCTATTTCACTGGGGGGCTTTGACCTTTGTCATTCGAATTCAATTTATTTACATATTTGGACCCTTTTAGGCTCACCTTTCAAGCCACCCCTTGTAGGCTATAGAAACGAAATCCAGGTGAAATTAACAATCTACCGGCTGTGAAGCACAACTGAATAAGCACCCAAGTGTCTGAATAGCATTCAGCAAAATTCCTGGTTGACGTAGTGTTTTTTTGCTTATGGGCATTGTTTTCTTTTCTTCCTTATAATTTCTCAATTTTCGAATTTCCAATGAATTATCACAATATTTTGAAAAGCAGTAAGCCATGTTCTCAAGGGTTCCCCCATAGACAGCATCAACATAGCCTTGTTGATCAAGGTTGGCTACAAGAAATTCCTCATGACGAGCCGCTTGTAAATGTCGTGTCAACTTTTTTATTCCCAGTTTTCTACGCCACCCTGTTTTAGTTTTCCCAAAACGATGTTCTGATATGTTATTCGTCCGATCCAGCAGAATTCCTTGGTTGCTTCCTGGAAGACTAATTAAATGTCCAACGAGTTTATCCGAATACTTATCCAAATAATCAATTACTATATTTGAACTTTTTGCAATAACTGGATCGTCAGCAGTTGTTCTTGTTTGCAATTGTTGGCTAAATTCTTTTAGTCTTTCCTCTATTTGGCAGGCATCTTTAATTGTCGTACCTGGAGGGCGTTGGCGAAGCACTGGCTTTCCATCAACTCTTTTGAACCGTAATATATCCCTGAGTTCTTCAAATATAGCCACCTCCTTTTCGAGATGCTGAGCAATATTGACTAAGTTTTCATCACTTTTAACGGGTTCCAGAACACGAACTATACTTGCTAATGTCTGCTTTTCTCTTCCGTTTAATGGAGAAGAGGCCAGGGAAAAGTTTGAGAGCAAATCGTAAACTTCAACACAGCGGCGATAAAAGGCCAGGGCAGGTTGATCAAATGGAAAATATTCCCCTTTCAGTTCAGAGCAATAATCGTCTAACCATCTAAAAATAAAAAAAGTAATATATTTCCGTAACATGACATTATCTAATTGTAGTTGTTTGCCTGGATGCTTCAAAAATTCATTTAACTCATTTTCTGGGATTGATGGTATCTTTTTGCTCCGTCTCACTAATCCATTGCGTAATGATTTGAGTCCCGGCCTTATCTTCAGTTTCCGCAATAGCTTAGTCAATTCTTGATGAGTTTTCTTGGAAAGGGCTTTACCGACATTTTCCAGAAAGTGATATTGGCATATCAGATCTGGAACGTCACCAAATACTTCATTCCTGGCCAAAGAGATGTTTTGGCTCAGATCGCGCATCGTAGCCAACGGGACTCCGAACAACTTCCTGCATTTGTCGAGGAATTCCTTTATGTCATTGACATTTTCCGTGGGCATTCGGCTAGTTAACAGGACAATGCCACTGATTTCGTCGATAGCTGTAAAAAGAATATCTGTGCCCACTTCACATGTTCCATCAAAATGGCCGACATACCCTCCATTGCCATTGATCATTTGCTGTATAGCTGGGGCATTCGCATAGTGAACCGCAGCCAGATAATCAAGGAAACGATTAGCAAGATCGCTTATGCTGCTTTCAGGAAGAGCTAAACCATAACGGCTATGAATGTCCTGCTGAATTTCCTTATTTTGACGGTGATGTTGAAAGCGCTTAAGACCAACTTCAATAATGATGTCGTAAGCATAGTTCCCGTGACGCGGGACAAGGGCGTTTATCTTTTCATAAGGATATTCTCGTCTGCAAGCAGGACACTTCTTGATATGATGCCTTAAAAAAGGGCGACCCAGTAACGTTCCAACTGGATAGCGGTTTACAATTCTTTGGCTTCGTAATTTCATATTATCACATTGATCACAATATTTACGGTTGGTCGTTACATCCAATATATAATAGTCCGGCAAGCAACAATATTCAGGCAGTGGAGAATGGACTTCACTGATTAAGTCAGCTCTAAGTCTTAAGACTTCTATCGGTTTTTTTTTGTAAGTTGGTAATGCTCGAGTATTGCCCGGATCTCGGCAAGGGTAATTTGTATGCCCTTCCGTGCAAGACGCCGTGCGAGTTGTTGGGGTTGCAACTCAACTCGTTGTATCAGTTCTACTAGAACCGCTATAATCCGTTCCGGTTCCGGTAACCGCTCTTGGGGCGATTTTATTGTATCCGCCCGGCGATTGCTTAATTGAGCCCGCTGGCCATCTTTATCGGTTTGCAAATAAACAAATAGACCATCTAATTTTTCTCTGTTGAGCTTCCCTTTGTGATAAAGCTTAGAAAGTATCGGTATAGGATTTACTCCTATAAGCTTCTGTAGTTCATTCTTTTCTAATCCTGATGGGCTGTTAAAAATCAACTCTATCACCGTATTGGTTAATGACCCATATTTACTGAAACGAACTTTGCGATATGACCATAGGCCATTTTTATCGAAAACCGGTATGTCGATTAGCGTGTAATATTTTGCATTGAAATTATAGCTACTGATATATCCATGCTCACTGAGTATCCGCCATGCTGTCATATTGGAAAAGCCGCACATTTCAAATAACTGCCCCTTGGTGAGGACCTTTTCCTTATAAAACAAATCAACTATATCTTTTTGCTTGTATTTTATGGGTCTCATAGGGTCCTTTGTGGTTTTGGTATAGTATAATGTTTATGA
>JBARSG010000191.1:0-6446 GCA_049644625.1 Desulfobacterales bacterium
ATGTAATTCCTGTTCAGGAGCAAATTGCATGAAAAAAATAAATATTGGTTTGCTCGGCTGCGGCACGATCGGCACAGGTGTTGCAAAAATTCTTATTAAAAACAGGGACCTTATCCGTTCCCGGGTCGGAGCCGATCTGAACCTGAAATATGTTGCCGATATCGACCTGAAAACTGATCGTGGCATACGATTTGATAACGGGGTCTTTATCAGCGATGCGTATAAAGTGGTGGATGACCCTGACATTGATATCATTATCGAATTAATCGGAGGAGATGGGGTTGCCAGGGATCTTATTTTAAGAGCCATTGATAAGGGCAAGCAGGTGGTTACCGCAAACAAGGCACTGCTCGCCGTCCATGGTAATGCCCTATTCAAGGCCGCAACCGAAAAAGGGGTTGATCTTGCCTTTGAAGCCGGCGTGGGCGGCTGCATGCCGATCATCAAATCCCTGCGGGAATCTCTGGTGGGGAATCACATAAAATCCATGGCCGGCATCCTAAACGGTACGTGTAACTACATCCTATCCACAAGCACGGATGATGGCAGCGATTTTGACACTGCACTTGCCAAAGCACAAAAAAACGGGTATGCCGAGGCGGACCCGAGCCTGGATATCGAAGGAATCGACACCGCCCACAAACTTGCCATTCTCACCTCCCTTGCCTACGGCATGGAGATTAATTTTAAGGATATATATATCGAAGGTATCTCTAATATAGACCCCATGGATATCGATTTCGCCGGGCAGTTTGGCTACAGGATCAAACTTCTGGCCATTAGCAAAAACATGGGCAATGCCATAGAGGCAAGAGTGCATCCCACCATGATTCCTTTTGACAATCCCCTTTCCAGTGTCGGCGGCACCCTCAATGCCGTCACAATCTCCGGTGATGCCATCGGTGATATGATGCTTTACGGATACGGAGCCGGGATGATGCCCACCGCCAGTGCCGTGGTCGGCGACACGGTCGACCTCGCCCGCAACCTGTTAACCGGGTCAAGAGGCCGGGTTCCGGCACTCTCATACCAGATGAATAATATCCGGAAAATTCCCGTTATGCCGGTTGATGAAATCAGGACGTATTATTATTTCAGGTTTGCCGCCATAGACCGGCCCGGCGTACTGTCAAAAGTATCGGGTATTCTGGGTGATTATGACATCAGCATAAAATCGGTGCACCAGAAAGGACGAAAAACCAAAGGTTCGGTACCCATCGTCATGCTCACCCATCGTGCCAAAGAAGCTGATGTGCAAAAGGCGTTGTCCGAAATTATGAATCTCGACGTGGTCAGTGCCAAACCTGTTCTCATAAGAATAGAGAATGAAAACCAAGAAGATTAATGAACTCGTAAAAAGTCAAAATCCGACGGCAAAGTAAAAAGCTCCAAATTCAAGGCGCACAAATCCTGAGGAATGAGGCGTACTTATAGTACGCTGCAGTGACGAAGGATGCAGCGTAACGCAGAAGTTGGACTTTTTACGAAGCCGTCAAGATTGAACCCTAAATGAGCGAAAGTCGAGGATGCCCCAGATTTGAGGCATCAAGGGCAAAGCCGTAGTCGTCTACTGCAAGCCCTTGATAACGAAGAAGATGGGGTATTATCGGCTTTCCCAACGGGTAAACAAAATGGGATTTTTTTATCAATTTATATCTCATTTATAGAAGCGTTATGAAAATGCATCTGAATCTACTAAAATGCATAATAAATCAAATACATAAAATATTCTTCCTATTTTGTTTACGATCAATTAGGGTTGAATATCGAATGTGAGGTGCCATGCATATTGTCTGCTCCGACCTGGAAGGAATATTTGTACCGGAAATATGGATAAATGTGGCCGAAAAAACAGGCATTAAAGAACTTAGGCTTACAACGCGTGATATATCCGATTACGATGTCTTAATGAAACGACGTCTCGCAATCCTTGATGAAAACCGGCTCAAAATAGATGATATCCAAGCGGTGATCGCCACCATGGACCCTCTTGACGGGGCATTGGAATTTCTTGACTGGCTCAGGTCGCGCATCCCGGTCATCATTGTTTCCGATACATTTGACCAGTTTGCAGGTCCTTTGATGCAAAAACTCGGGTGGCCCACACTGTTCTGTCACACGTTATCCATAGATTCCGACGGTTCCATTGCCGGATATATATTACGACAAAAAGACAGCAAGCGGGAAGCGGTGATTTCGTTAAAAAATCTGAAATACGACACCATAGCCGTGGGGGATTCTTACAACGACATTACCATGCTAAAAGCAGCCGATGACGGCATTCTTTTTGATCCGCCTGAAAATGTGAAAAATGAATTCCCTGAATTTCCGGTATCATACAGCTATGACGATCTGAGACATATTATTCAACAAATACTGTCAAACGGGTCTGACCTAAAACCTGCATAAGTAAAATTTGCTAAGTAACTTACGAAATATTTTATGATTACCCACACAACCACATGCCGGGTCATATACGGTGATACGGACAAAATGGGATTTGTTTATCATGCCAACTACTTTCGCTGGTTTGAAAGCGCTCGCTCCGAGATGTTCAGGTATTTGGGAGTTCCATATAAATCAATCGAATCCAGGGGATTTTTTCTCCCCTTATCCGAGGTTCACTGCAAATTCAACTCTCCTTCCCAGTACGACGATATTTTAATTATAGAAACTTCACTTGACACCAATGTCAAGGGAGGTATGAAGTTCAATTACCAAATTTTTAGTGAAGATGGTACAAAACTCCTTGCCAAAGGATATACAAAACATGCGTGTGTGGACACTAACGGCCGGGTCGTGCGCCCGCCAAAATTTCTGATGGAAGTTATTGAAAATTATCGCGCTTCCAATTAACCCGATTTTTAATCTTTTCAAGAATAATTTATGCGGAGTTAAACTGAATCTCAATTTAGACCATGCCTATTGATATTTCAAAATTCGACAGATGCAATCTGCTTGTTGTGGGTGATTTGATGCTCGACGAATATCTCTGGGGTGAAGTGGATCGCATATCCCCGGAGGCGCCGGTCCAGGTGGTATCGATCAAAAACGAGGATTACGCCATGGGTGGTGCCGGCAATGTCGTTAACAACATCGTTGCTCTGGGTGCAAAAGTTACCGTGGCCGGGGTGATCGGCACGGGCAGAAATGGACGGATTCTGCTCAATAAATTCAAAGAGCTGGGAATCGATACGACCGGAATTATTCAGGAACCGGGCATGACCACCACACAGAAAACAAGAGTTATTGCATCCCATCAGCATGTCCTCAGAATCGACAGAGAAACAGATAAAACCATATCAGATTCAACAATAGATAAGATTACAAGATTCATAGAAGATAAAATTGCCCATGTTGATGTGGTATTGATTTCTGACTACGGAAAGGGACTGATTACCAAAACCTTGCTCTCCAGGCTGATATCGGCCGCTCAAAAGCACAAAAAAATTACCATTGCAGACCCCAAAGGGCTCGATTTTTCGAAATATTCAGGGGCATCCCTCCTCACACCGAACAAAAAAGAAGCTGCTCTGGCTTCGGGAGTTGATATTGTCAATGAATCCTCCCTTGAAATAGCGGCAAACAAAATTCTTCAAAACGTCCACCTTGATAAGCTTCTCATCACATGCGGAAAAGATGGTATGGTTCTGTTTGAGAAAAATAGATCACCTTACCGAGTCAGGGCAGAGGCACGGCAGGTTTTTGATGTTTCAGGGGCCGGTGACACGGTTCTCGCGATCCTTGGTCTGGCCGTCGCATCCGGGGTTTCAATCAAAAACAGTGTGACTGTTGCCAATACCGCCGCCGGAATCGTTGTGGGCAAGGTAGGAACTGCAACGGTGTCAAAACAAGAACTCTCTTCGGCCTTGAAAATCGTTGTGGGCAAGGTGAGAACCGCATCGGTGCCAAATCAGGAACTCGCTTCGGCATTTAAATCGGATGATGATAGCCTGCCGTCTAAATACAAAGATTTGCCTGAGCTTCCGGCGCTCATCGGAGAACTCAAGAAAAAAGGGAAACGGCTAGTTTTGACCAACGGCTGCTTTGATCTTTTGCATGTGGGCCATATCCTGCTCTTCTCTGCTTCAAAACAGTTGGGAGACATCCTTATCGTTGCCATCGACGACGATGAATCTGTAAAAACATTGAAAGGACCGGGAAGGCCTGTACTCCATTCAAAAGAACGGGTCAGGATTTTAAGTGCCCTGGACGCTGTGGATTATGTTGTCGTTTTTTCCTCCCAAGAGCTAATCAAACTTATTGAAATCATACAACCGGATGTGCTGACCAAAGGCTCAAATTATACATCCAAGGAAGTTTTCGGGCGTGAACGTGTTGAAGCGCTTGGGGGAAAGGTGGTTCTGATTCCGGTTTCAGAAAATATTTCATCCACCCGCATTATTAACGATATTAAAAGCAGCACCTAAAATTGTCTATATTTGCTGTAACAAACCAAAATGCCGTATCTAAAAGAAAATATCAACGGGGTTACACTCACGGTTTTTATTCAACCCAGGTCCTCTAAAAACATGATTGCAGGACTGCATAATGATGCCCTTAAAATCAAGCTGACGGCGCCTCCTGTGGATGGTGCGGCCAACAAGATGTGTATTCAATATCTTTCAAAATGGCTAAAAGTTCCCAAATCATCCATTGAAATAGTATCGGGACATAAAAGCCGGACAAAGCGGCTGCTTTTGCGATACAAAAATGAAAAAAATGCCGGCGGAGCCGAGGCTGAACGTATCAGGTCTTTGATATCTTCGTTAATAGGTTAAAAAACATATTGACATATTTTTTATATATGGTTACTAATATAGTTTGCAATTAATTGATGCGGGGTGGAGCAGTCTGGTAGCTCGTCGGGCTCATAACCCGAAGGTCATCGGTTCAAATCCGGTCCCCGCTACCAAAATAATATCAGGGGCTTACAGAATATTGTGCGTCCTTTTTATTTTTATAGAAATTCAGTTTCCAACCCTATTTCCAACCTACAACTTAAATTCTAATTAACTACGGCTATTAGGCCGTCTACTCTAATGGAATTGAATATTACAAGAGACAAGGAATCGCATTTTAGTCATGGCAAAATTAGGAACAGAAAAGAAACCAGCAATAGTACGTGTTCAGAATGAACATAGGGCTGAGGAAATAGCTTCCATATTCGATAAAAATGGATGGACGTTCATTTTAGGCATTGAACCGGACAAGCCGGAAGATATCTCGGATCTTGAAAAGTTGCTTAATCCACCCAAACCTGTTCAGTCTGTAAAAATCGGTCGTAATGATCCATGCCCTTGTGGTAGTGGGGAAAAATATAAAAAATGTTGTGGATGAGGGCGTTTTTATGTCCAATTTCGATCATTTTTTTGCATAACCGTTAGAAAAGACGCCTAATCGTGTCGTAAAACAAACGCCACCACGGTGATATTCCGTTCCAATTGATGCGTGTTGGGCAAACCCGACGCGTCTCAACTCACACATTCTTCTTGACAAAGACAACATAAACATGTACAATTGTACCCATGAAAATTATTGCAGATACAAATACGTTTATTGCTGTTGCTTTAAATGAGCCGGAAAAAGATTTAATTATACGATTGACTGAAAGCTGTGATTTAGTCGCGCCGGAAGTGTTGCCTTTTGAAATCGGCAACGCATTGACGGCGATGATGAAAAAAAGTGCTTTACAGGCAGATGAAGTGGCCTCATCATGGGAAATCGTGCAACGTATACCTGTTGATTTACGGAGTATCAACATTAAATCCGCTTTAAAAATCGCGATAAAATTTAACATATACGCCTATGATGCCTATTTTTTAGAATGTGCTGATAGCCTTCGAAGTCCGTTGCTTACTCTCGACCATGGCATGAAAAGGATTGCCAAAGAAATGGGGATTACAATTTTGGAGTAAATATCATGAAAGTATATACTTATTCTGAAGCGAGACAGCGTCTTGCAGATGTGCTTAATATCGCCCGAACTGAAGAAGTTGTTATAAAAAGGAGAGGCGGGGAAACTTTTTCAATCATTTTTAGAAAAAGTCCAAAATCACCATTTGATGTTCCGGGCATTAAAACCAAAGCAACTACGAAAGACATTCTTGATGCGGTAAAAGAATCAAGAGAACGATTTGCCGAAGACGTTCAAGATTGACGGGCAGAGATGAGCGGTGTTACTTTACACAGCGTCTTGGTTTTAGAGAAAACAAATATTATACTATAATAAATTTATTTTGCCTGGGACAAGCCCGAAGCTCATCCATTTTTCCTCTTGTGTATGGCTCCATCTCTTAATGGGTGGGGTAATCTACAGACAGTCAATTCTATTAATCTTCTGTAATCAGTCCTAACCGGGAATCATTAGAAGATCGATCATTTACCTATATACTTACGGCAATCCCCCAGGATTTGGCTCTGTCAATCAACGGAAACCGGGGCAG
>JBARSG010000192.1:0-1532 GCA_049644625.1 Desulfobacterales bacterium
GTATTCCTCTTTCAGCAAGTTCATTTGATTGAGCAACCCTAATGTCCTTGTCTTTGATATTTTGGATCGATGAAATAGTATCTTTAAATTGATCATCAGGATCGCCGGCGCGTTTAAGCAAAATTTCAGAAATAAGAGTAAAAAGAGCATCGATTCTGTTACTTTTTATCAGTGTCGGGCTGTGGAAAAAAGAGAAGTCTTCCTCCACGCGAACGGTGCTTTTGCCAAGATCCAGTATTTTTTCAAACCAGTTAATCGTGTATCTCTTATATTCATCCTGGCTCCATTTACCCCTTTCCCAAATATGTGCCCTTATGGCTTGAGTTAGATATGTAAGACAGTCCTGATGGGTATCATAATTATAGGTTCCTAATAACGCTCCTGACTGGAGAATATCTATTCCGGGATTTTTCGCATGCTCTGATATTTCAGCGCATAAAATTCTTAGATCTTTGCCGGGTCTGGCTATCAGAACTTTATAAGATGGTTTCCCCTTGTCAATTCGCTGAAGTTCGACTGCGGATTCAGGAGGGGTAATGGATCCGGCAATAGATGGCGGTAAAAAAGCAGCCGTAAGGTTGGGACTTAGGTCAACTACCTCCAGGGCGGCCTTGAAAACGGGAAGGTCATCTTTTTCCAGAGGCTGAACAGGAATCAGTTTGCCAGGTTCCATATACGGTGAAAAAACATTCAGAATTGCCTCAAGCCCTTCTTGCCAGTGGGCGCTTCTGGAATCTTTTTTTTCGTCAATCCATTGTTTAACTTTTTGGGATATCTGGTCCATCAAGCGTTCCTCTTTTTTACCTAAGTTTAGCCATTTTTCGCGAAGAGAACGGAAATTGGTTTTTTAAAACATCTTCCGATCTATAGGAGAAGTTTTTTCTTGACAAGCTAAGGCCATATAGATGTTGGGCGGCAACGCCTAACTCCATGTAAATACCTCGTGACAACTGGCTGCCCCTCGCGCTATCATTCGATCCTTTTCATACGTCATTTGCGGATGGTATCGACTGAAATAGTGAAATGCTATGTCACACATCCACTGCGTCAGCGCCGGTACGCCCAACTCATTAAATGCCTCAAAAACCAAACAACGCTTGATCTCTATCTCAAATCGTTTGTCGGATTCCTCTATCACATCAAATACAATATTGTTGCGCTCAAATGCCTTGTAGATTCCCACAAACTCACCCAACTTTTCACCCGTACCAAGCCGCCTGAATCCCCGGAAAAACACATTCCCTCCTTCTAACAACACATCTCTCATTATCTCATCTGTACGTGCTTTCCCATACCGCCGCTCAAGCATTTTATACATATTTGCCAATAATTGAAAATGATTCTTCAAATCAGCCTTGTTCCCCTCAGCTTTATCCGACCCTTCCTCGACTTTGTGCTTAACCATCAATGCATTGAAAAACGTTGGAATCGCTATGCTCAATGTGGCCAACAATCCTATCTTTTCTCGCAAGACTCGAAACCCAACTCGATATTCAGGAGCTAACATCTCCTCCTCCTTTGATAAGCGGCGC
>JBARSG010000193.1:0-2093 GCA_049644625.1 Desulfobacterales bacterium
CTATACACCTTCCAAATATCTTCAAACTCATTTTTCCAGACCAATTCCCTGGCCGCCCGGCAGCTTTATGAGAAAGCAGCCGACTATGCCGAGCTCAAGGGCAGCGAGACAGTGCTGGATCTGTACAGCGGAACCGGCACAATCCCCATCTTTCTGGCAAACAGGGTGAAGGTGGTTACTGGTATTGAAATCAGCGAAAGTGCCGTGCTGGATGCCCGGAACAACTGCAAAGACAATGGCATAGATAACTGCCGGTTTATTATTGGGGATATTCGAGAAAGACTCTCCGCCATAACCTACAAACCAGATGCTCTAATCATTGACCCACCGCGGGCAGGGATGCATAAGCATGTGTTAGCCCAGATACTGGCATTATCTCCTGAAAAGATCATCTATATCTCATGTAACCCTGCCACAATGGCAAGGGACATCGCCCAGATGATAGAGAAATATGAGTTGATTGAAATACAACCCGTAGACATGTTCCCTCACACCTATCATATCGAGGCTGTTGCAAAATTATGTCTGCGGAAATAAGGAGTTTTGAATAAATGGCAATAATAATAGTTTCGCAAAACATCAGGTTCTGTTTTAAAAATAGATTAGGAGACTTTGATCTTTTTCGTAGGTTTGTTCTCGAATATATGAAAAAGTTAAAAAGAGATATATCAAATTCCAAGGGCTGACTAAAAAAAGATTGACAAAATATTTTGTAAGTATATATATATTTAGATTTGTTAAAAATTAAGAAAATCTTTGTGTCCCGTACTGACATAAGGATGGAATTAGGTTTAAACATATAATCCGAAACACCAAAGGGGGTGATTAGATATGGCCGAAAGTGATTCTCGTTTTTTCCCTGCCAAAGGGCTTTCCGGTCAAATGGAGCCACCATACCCCTTGAAACATCATGGGTGCTTTCAACCCTTTAAAGAGGTTAAATCAGATGTCCAGCCGTTGGTAGATTAGTCCCGCAAGGCAGTTCCGGGACACCCTTTTTATTAAAGGTGAGAAAAAGCATCTCATATTGGTTTAGAGATGCTTTTTTATTTTCATTAAACTACGGAGTAACTTATGAAAGTCATTGTGCACGATAATCAGATAGAAAAGGCCATCAAGGATCTTAAAAGGAAGTTAACCAAGGAAGGTTTCTTTTCCGAAATTAAGGAAAGGCGCTTTTATGACAAGCCGAGCGTCCAGAAAAAGAAGAAACAGGCCAAGGCAGCCAAAAGACGCCGTAAAAGAGTCAGAAGATTTTAAGATTAGTTACTTTTTCACTTGACAAACATGGGGGTGAAACAGGTAAATTTGCATTAACTTTGGGGCCATGTTCCCATCGACCTCAAACTCACTAAGTCAGGGGCTTATCCAGATGAAAAATCAAGCAAGTTCCTCCCAAAAGACCTCAAAAGTTGGACTTATCTCATTGTTTAACCGATTCATATCATTTGAAAAAGGTTCCACTTTTCTCCCCCCATTTTCATTTGGTGTATGGGTCTTTTTTCTTGCCGGGTTGATCCCGTCCTTAATCGTGGGGTGGATCATCTATCCCATGGTCTTATACTCAAAACAGCCCCAACCCATGAATTTTAATCATGCCCTTCACCTTAATCCGGAAATAGTAGACGGCATCGAAGGCGACACAGAAACCGAAAGATGCCTGTCTTGCCATGCGTTCCGGGAGGATGGCACCTTTGCCGGCATCCCCAAATTGGATAAGTGCCTGGAATGCCATGATGACCCCGAATCGCCCCTCGGTGAAACACCTGAAGAGCAGGAATTCTTGACTAAATTTGTTGCCGAAGAACAGGAGATACCCTGGCTCTCCTACTACAGGCAACCTGACTGTGTGTACTTCTCTCATATCGACCATGTCAAAATGGGGGACCAGGATTGTGCAACCTGCCACGGAGACCATGGGAAAACCGAAAAACTGCCGGCATACAAGGCCAATCGCATGACCGGGTACAGCATCGACATATGGGGAAGAAATATTGCCGGGTATAAAACAAATACATGGGATCGCATGAAGATGGATGACTGTGCTGAATGTCATAACGAGAACGATCTCGAAGAGAATAACGCCTGTTTTG
>JBARSG010000194.1:0-5786 GCA_049644625.1 Desulfobacterales bacterium
ACGCTGTTTTAGCTGTTATTGCGCTTAGCGCTGTCTGCACGGCGCTATTGAATATGCCCTTAACATCATCGGCTGAGGATAAATTTAAGCAAAACGTTCAAACAACAGACACGCAAAATTCGGACAAGTTTGTTGTCCATCTCTATTTTTCTGATAAAAGCAATTCGTTTCTGACAGCAGAAGAAAGGAATCTTTTTCATTCTGACAATCCCGTCGAATTTGCTAAAATTATTATCGAGGCCTTGATAGACGGCCCGCGGAAAGGACATATGAGAACAATTCCCGCAGGCACAACGATCAGGGCACTCTATGTTACCCGGGACGGAACAGCTTATGTCGATATATCGAATACAATAAAAGATTCTCACCCCGGTGGAATAAAAACAGAACTTTTTACGATATACTCTATCGTTAATTCATTAATATTGAATATCCCTGAAATTGATGCCGTAAAAATATTGATCGGGGGACGCGAATCTATGACCCTGGCCGGTCATATAGATCTTAGTTTTCCCTTTAAAGCAAATATGCTTTTGATACGATGAAAAAAAAGACTCATATCAAAAATATACGGAATATCGGAATTATAGCCCATATTGACGCCGGCAAAACAACGGTAACTGAGCGGATACTTTACTATACGGGCCGTTCCCATAAAATCGGCGAGGTTCATGACGGTGAAGCGATAATGGACTGGATGCCTGATGAGCAGGAACGCGGCATTACGATTACCTCTGCGGTTACCACCTGCCACTGGAGGGGAAACGAGATCCAGATAATAGATACGCCGGGACATGTGGATTTTACAATCGAAGTAGAACGTTCATTGAGGGTCCTTGACGGCGCTATTGGAGTCTTTTGTGCGGTTGGCGGTGTGGAACCCCAGTCGGAAACGGTATGGCGACAGGCAGACAAATACCTTGTCCCGAAGATTGCATTTATTAATAAACTGGACAGAGTCGGTGCAAGTTTTTTTAAAACCATTGAAATGATTAAAGACAGACTGCATGCCAACCCTCTTATATTACAACTGCCGGTGGGATCGGAAGATGACTTTGCCGGTGTTATCGATCTGATCCATATGAAACAGATTCTCTGGAAAGATGACGCTCTGGGAGAAACATACATAACCGAAGAAATACCCCTTGATTTTCTTGAATCCGCCGAAAAAAATCGCGACAAACTTATTGAAACAATCGCTGAAGTTGATGATGATATTATGGAGGATTATTTATCGGAAGCCCCGATTTCAACTCAAAGCCTGATTGCCGCCATCCGAAGAGCAACCATAGATCTGAAACTGGTACCGGTACTGTGCGGCAGCGCACTGAGAAATAAAGGCATACAACCTCTCCTTAACTCAATTGTGGATTTCCTTCCCAGTCCTGTGGATATCCCACCCATTAAAGGGGTGCACCCTGAAACCGGTGAAATTGTTGAATGCAAAGCCAAAGATACAGACCCCCTTGCGGCACTCATATTTAAAGTAGCCATGATCGAAGGACGCAAGCTTTCCTATGTCAGAATCTACAGCGGGAAAATGCATACCAAAGAAACCACCTATAACCCTTCCCGAAAAACAAATGAAAAACTTTCCCGTATCTTAAGGATGCATGCCAACAAGAGAGAACGGATCGACTCTGCCGATGCCGGGAGTATTGTGGGGGTTGTGGGATTGAAAGAATCCTCTACCGGCGAAACATTGTGCTCCATTGATCACCCGGTTTTACTGGAAAAAATAGAGTTTTACGAGCCGGTCATTTCCATTGCAATAGAGCCGAAAACACATGCCGATCAGGAAAAGCTGGATGAGGTATTAGAAAAATTTATGGCCGAAGACCCGACTCTTAAGCTTAAAAAGGATGAAGACACCGGGCAATCAATTTTGTCCGGCATGGGTGAGCTTCACCTTGAAGTCATTATCAGTCGCATGCAGCGTGAATTCAATACCAACGTAAATGTGGGAAAACCCCAAGTTGTTTACAGGGAAACCATTGAAAAACAAGGTGAGGGATCGGCCGTATTTGACAAGGAAATTGCAGGACAGCGTCACTTTGCCAAAGTTACGCTAAAACTGACACCTCTGGAACGCGGCAGTCAAAACAGGTTTATATCTGAAGTTAACGAGGAAACCATACCGGATATTTTTATTCCTGCCATTGAAAAAGGTGTCATGGAATCTTTGGAAAGCGGATCCCTGATGGGCTATCCGGTGGTGGACGTTAAAGCGATCCTAATCGGAGGGGCATTCAAGGAATCCCTGGGCACGGAATTGGCTTATACTGTCAGTGCATCCATGGCATGCAAGACCGCTCTTGCCAACGGTGAACCGTTTCTCCTTGATCCGATTATGGATGTTGAGATTTTTGTTCCTGAAGCTTTTATGGGAGATGTCATCGGAGACCTTAATTCCCGCAAAGGGAAAATTGAATCCATAGCGCACAAAATGGACGCACTGGTAATCAAGGCGATTGTTCCTTTGGCGCGTATGTTCGGTTACTCCACTTCATTACGGTCAGCGACCCAGGGCCGAGGGACTTTTACCATGCAATTTTCCCATTTTGATCGCAGCTGACAACACTGTAACCGGCCCGAAACTCCTCTATGACGGTCTCTTTTTTCCATGGATCTCTTTTAACATCTTTTCAATTTTTTCCCTTTTATCCGAATCTCCCATAAGTTCCAGAGCCCGTTTCAAGTGAAACGCCGCGTTTTTAAAATCATCTTTTTTCTTATAATAAACACCCAGCCAATAATGGGCCTCATCCAGCCTCCCCAGCTTGCCATAGGTTTCACCAAGTGAATAAAACGCCCGGGGATAATCATAGTTTTTTTCAATGAGTTCTTCAAATGTAACCGCTGCCTCATGTAAACGTCCAAGCTCCATCTGTGCGCGTCCAAGATAAAAAAATACTTCGGGATCGTTAGAGGAAACGCTCGCGGCACTTTCCAGTGTATTTAATGCTTCTTGATACCGGCCGTCGAGAGAATAAATTTGGCCGAGATCTTTTAACATATACGGATCGAAAGCATTTTTCACCAGTGCTTTTTTAAGGTGATCAATGGCATCTTTCCGATCACCTGTCCTGGCCAGAATCAGCCCGTATCCGTATTGTGCCAAAGGATCTTCAGGGTGGTTCTTAACCTCTGCCTCAAACTTTCTTAATGCGAACGCCTTGTCCCCGTAAACAGCGACAAGCCGGGCATGAACCCTTGAAAAATTATAAGCGTCAATGTGTGCTTGTATCTTTTTGTTTTGTTCGAGCCAGGTGTCAATATTGGCCATTCGTTCCTCTGTGGCAGGATGTGTGCTAAGATAAGTGGGGATCTGAGCGGGACCGAACCATCGTCTGCTCCAGAGTTTTTTCAGCATCGAAAGCAACCCTTCTCCATTATATCCTGCTTTGGTCAGACACACCAGACCGATCTGGTCCGCCTGGAACTCGTCCTCACGACTGTATGACAGTTCGAGGGATTGACCGGCAGCCGCAGACCCAATAGTTAGCGCATTTGCCGCCGCCGATCCTCCGACTCCAAGTAATATACCGGCCGCAATTCCGGCAAGGGTTGCGATTCCTATCTTTTGTGATCTTTCTATCTTTTGGGAAATATGGCGGCACACAACATGAGCTATTTCATGGGAAAGTATCCCGGCCAACTCTTCTTCATTTTCCATAGCTTCCAGCAGGCCGCTGTTTACAAAAACATGACCCGCAGGGGTTGCAAAAGCATTATATTCATCATTTTTTATTACATAAAAATGATAATCAAACGGCTGTGGCGGAAGGGCTGAAACGATTTTCTGACCCATTTGGTTAATATAGTTGACAATCAGAGGATCATTAATAATTTCATAATGTTTTATAATGACTTTCATCACTTCACGGGACATTTCTTCTTCCTCTTGTATGGTAATACACAACGCCCCTTTTGGAACAAGAATGTTGACAAAGAAAATCAAAACCGTGCAGAGTAAAAGTGATTTCCTGACAAATTGCATAGATACCTCATAATTTAATATTTAAACAAAAATATATTCTTTTTTTTCAATCGTCAATAATCAATACATATCTTCATGCTTTTCAAACCAAACGTTTTATGGTAGAGTTTTTAACTATGACACATATTATATGTATCGCCAACCAGAAAGGTGGCGTTGGCAAAACCACTACAGCGGTAAATCTGTCCGCAGCGCTCGCGGTTTCTGAAAAAAGAACGCTCCTTGTCGATTGCGATCCTCAGGGAAACGCCACCACCGGTCTCGGCCTCGATAAAAACAGTATTTATCATACGTTATACCACGGCATGATTGGTAAAGTTGCCGCTAGAAACCTGGTTTTGAACAGCGACATAGATACCTTGAAAATCATCCCTTCACGGGTGGAGCTTATCGGTTTTGAAGTGGAGATGATGTCAAAACCCAAACGTGAAATGGTGTTAAAGAAACTTTTGGCCCAACTTGAGGATTCATTTGAATACATTATCATTGACTGTCCTCCCTCATTGAGTCTTCTGACGGTTAACGCGTTAACTGCGGCAGATTTTATGCTTATTCCCCTTCAGTGCGAATTTTATGCACTGGAAGGCCTGGGACAGCTTTTACAGACCATGAAACGTATCAAGCATCATCTGAATCCGAAACTAAAAATTGTGGGTATTCTTCTTACCATGTTTGATAAAAGGACAAACCTGTCTCATCAGGTTGCTGAAGATGCTGAAAGATATTTCAAACATCTGGTATTCAAAACCATGGTTCCAAGGAATGTACGGTTGGCTGAAGCCCCGAGTTTCGGGAAGCCGATTTTGCTGTATGATGCCGCTTCCTCTGGGGCACAAAGCTATTTTAATCTGGCAAAAGAGATAATGGCCAACGAAATTCACCGCCCAACCTGATTGAATAAAGGACTAATTGTCAACAATAAACAACTAAATTCATTCGCCAAATCAATATGGAAAACGTAAAGAAAAAAGAAGAAGCCGGGTCAAAATTAAAAAAAACAAAAAAAATTGCCCTGGGAAGAGGCCTTGATTCCCTGCTACCCGATATCGAATATGTTGAAAGCGTATCAAAGGAATATTTTCAGTGCGATATCGAACTGATCCGCCCGAATCGTTACCAGTCCCGCATGCAGTTTTCTGAGGATGAACTTGAAGGAATGGCCCGTTCTATTAAGGAACAGGGAATCATCCAACCCCTTTTGGTTAGAAAAGACGATAACGGTTATGAACTTGTCACCGGTGAAAGACGCCTGCGTGCCGCAAAAAAGGCCGGACTCGACCAGGTGCCGGTCATTGTCAAGACCATTACGAACACAGATCTTCTGGAAATGTCCATTGTTGAAAATGTACAACGAGAAGATTTAAATCCCATGGAAGAGGCCGAGGCTTATTATCAGCTTATCGTCAAATTCGATCTTACCCAGGATCAGGTCGCGACACGTGTAGGAAAAAGCAGGTCTGCCGTGGCCAATTTTTTAAGGCTCCGGCAACTGCCCGAACAAATCAAGGCCGACATAATAAATGGTGCTCTGAGTATGGGGCATGCACGGGCATTGCTGGGCGCCTCGAATTCAGCCCAGCAAAATGCGGCATGGCGGGCTGTTGTTTCCAAAGGGCTGTCGGTCAGGGAAACGGAACGTCTGATTAACCGTTTAAAAGCAGAAAAGAAAAAACCGAAAAAATCTTCCACCGGTTCGGAGCAAAGATACTTTTTAAGTCTGGCGGAGGATCTTTCCCGTCGCTTTGGAACCAAGGTTCAAATCAAACGGCACGGGAAAAAGGGCAGG
>JBARSG010000195.1:0-1815 GCA_049644625.1 Desulfobacterales bacterium
CCTTTTCAGTGTTGCAGGTAAACCTGAGAAACTCCTGTTCTCTGCCGGTTTTGTGCTGGTTATCCTGGGTGTTGCTGCACGAATGTGGGCATCGGGGCATATTAAAAAGAACAAGGCCCTTGCTACCGACGGTCCTTACTCCTATGTCAGACACCCTCTCTATGTGGGCAATCTTACTTTAGGATTTGGTTTTGCTCTTGCCTCTAGCCTATGGTGGAGCTTTCCCCTCTTTATATTGATGGTGCTTCTCTTTTACCCTCATGCCATCCGCCGTGAGGATGAAAAACTTAATCGTATGTTTAAAGAGGATTGGGAGCAATGGCGCAAAGAGACGCGAGCGCTTATTCCTCGCTTTACTCCCTACCAACCGGGACAACGCGGCGGCTGGTCATTCATGCAAAGCTTGCGGCAAAACGGTGAGCCTATTATCGCCTTGTTTTTACTGTTTTGGCTTTACATCCTTTCCATGGGGCTCCAATGAACCCACAATTAGACCGATGATCAGAGAAATAGAAAACATTACTGAAAGCGAACTCCTTCAGTGGATCAGGTTGGGCGTCAAAACCGAGACGAACATTCTTAGCCACGGCTATCAAGGCTGTGTCTACCTTTACGAATCCAAAGGCCAGCGTTTAGTCCTCAAGGCGCCTATAGGGTGGGGGTTAGGCAAATTCATCCGCATAGCGATGCTGCGCAGGGAATACAAAATCTACTCAAGGCTATCTGGAATACAGAATATACCTCGCTGTTACGGTCTCATAGATGGTCGCTATCTAGTGCTTGAATATATTTTCGGCGTTCCAATACGAAGTGCTCAAATTACAAATCGAAGTGAGTTTTTTGAAGATCTCTTGAATTTGATCAAAGAGCTGCACAAAACTGGAGTCGCACATACAGACCTTAAGAAAAAAGACAACCTTCTCGTTGTAAAAGGGAAGATGCCTTATATAATAGACTTTGGTGATGCTATTATCAGGAAGTCGGGTTTTGCACCTTTAAACCACTGCCTGTATAATATTGCAAGTAAATTTGATTTCAACGCCTGGGTGAAGTTGAAATATGACGGATATAAAAACATGTCTGAAAAGGATAGAGAATACTACAACTGGACAGTCGTTGAAAAGGTATCATGCTGGATCAAGGATACTTATTTGATACTGAAAAAATTATTAATGTTGAAACGTTAGGGTTTACTCAGCATTCAGTAAAGCAAGCAGACCGAAACATAATAAAATAAAATTTGCAGTCCATGCGGCAACAAAAGGAGTAAGCATTTCTCCATATCCAAGCGACAGGCAAAAACTATAAAAAATCCAGTAAAAAAAGACTATTCCGATACCGTAACATATACTAACGGACAGACTTTCCTTTATCTTACCTCTTCCCCCAACGCCTGTCCCCACCAAGCACATGACGAAACAGACAAAAGGCAATGACAGCTTAGCATTCAGGTCTACTTTGTAGACAGAAGCATCGTATCCTTCGTTTTCAATATTCTTGATATACTCTAACAGCTCCAAAAGATTCATTTCCTCCGACTTTTTGACCACCCTCTCTATATCCTCGGGCAAAAAATGGAATGACTCTTCCCGCTCTTCAAGGAATGCAACACGGTAATTGTTTCTTTCTTTATCAAGTTTTTGCTCAATAATTTCATAGAAAATCCATCGTCCTTTTTTGAAGACACCCTTTTTTGCGTCAATCCTTCGGGTTAATCTGAATTCATCATCGAAAAAATTAAGGGTGACCCCAAAAATAGTACTGTTTGCAGGATTATAATATGTAATATAGTATATGGCACGGTTATCCTTGATC
>JBARSG010000196.1:0-2691 GCA_049644625.1 Desulfobacterales bacterium
TCTTCCCCTGCCATCGCCCCGGTGTGTGAAGCCGCTGCCTTGGTTCCGGCCGGACTGCGGCCGGACTTAAGCACGATAATCGGTTTGGAGCGGGACACCGCCCGGGCCGCGCTCATGAATTTACGCAGATGGGTCAGGCTCTCTATGTAAAGTAAAATGCTGCTCACTTGAGGATCGGCACCCAGGAAGTCGATCAAATCGCCGAAATCGACATCCACCATGGAGCCGATACTCACAAAATGGCTGAAACCGAAACCTTCCTGCATCGACAGATCGAGGATTGCCGAGCAAATAGCACCACTCTGAGAGATAAAAGCCAGGTTTCCCTTGTTGGGCATATGAGCGGCAAAGCTGGCGTTTAGATTTCGCTGCGGACATATGATCCCCAAGCAGTTGGGGCCGATAACCCGAAGACCGCCCTCACGAGCATATCTTCCAATTTGCGCTTCTATTTCCTGCCCCTTGGTACCGGCTTCCTTGCCGCCGGCGGAAACGATGATGGCACCTTTGACACCTTTTTGTACGCATTCTATGACAATAGACGGTACCGTTGCAATGGGGGTGGCGATAACGGCAAGGTCAATGCTGTGTTCGGCTTTTAGTATCGAGGGAAGACTCTTGAGGCCATAGATGGTTCTGTGCCGTGGATTCACCGGAAACAGATCTCCTTCAAAACCGCTTTGGACGAGGTTTAACATGAGGGTGCTGCCGACGCTGTCCGCCTTTTCACTGGCACCGATCACCGCGATCGCACCGGGATTGAAAATTCGTTCCAGATTGTAAACGCCCATGACAACCTCCTTAAAAGATTGCTAAAAAGAAAAATTGAAAATGTTTCGTGAATACGATCCTAAAGGATAATTCACCGTATGGCAAATGCCATCCATAACGATGAAGAACGATAAAGTTAAAGACTATTATAATTAAAAAATTTAAGTTAGTGCTTTATTACTTTATGTAATATGTTATAAACTTTCAATAGTGTTTTGTATTATGCATAGTGACAGCGGGAGCGTGGGGTTATGGAAAGTCATCAAAAAGTTTTGTTTATTGATGCTGCTACGGCATTTTACCGCATAAATCGGTTTACTGTGGGTGAACCGTTCTTCGGCCCAATCGATCTTGGCCTTCATCTTGCCGGCCGGTACAAATCATTGAATATTGGAACAGGACTGCTGGCAGGATCTATATTTCCAGGCTCAAACCGTCTGTTTTTCAATGGCTTTTCTCCATGCTGGACCGGTTTTTACGTTTCGTCCATGGGAGGCGCTGGATTGGTTTTTGATAATCTGGGCGTTAATATGATTTCTATCGTCAATAGAGCTTCTATTCCTTCTATTTTATACCTCAACAGAAATGGCGGCGAGGAAGTTGAAGTTAGAATTGAGCCGGTTCAGATTCAGAAAGTATGGCAAGAAGGGCGCAGAGGCATATATGCGTTAATGGATTATACGTTTGAACGCTTTGGTGAGTATTATCCGAACGATCCCCGAATTCTTGCAGTTGGTCCTGCTTCGGCAGTTACAGATTTTGGGGCAGTTGCTTCCGTCCCCATTTCCAAAGGTAAATTGGGTTTTGTCGATACGTGGGCGGGACGTGGCGGCTTTGGTTCCAAGCTTTTGCAAGAACATGGAATTGCCGCAATTATATATGGAGGAACGTTTATTACTGAGGATTTTCGAGACAGAAAGGTAGCAGATCAGTGGTTTATCGATAAATATCAGAAGAAACTGGCGGCAAAGGATCTGGAAGCGACAACCAAATACCGGTTTGACCCTGATTTCCAGACAGGAGGAACCCTTGGTGTTAACTTTGCCTCGTTAGCAGGCAATTTGGTTTCTTTCAATTACAGAAGTATCTTTATAAGCGAAAAAGAAAGATTAAATATACACGATAAATTCATACTTAACCATTATTTGAAACAGTTTAATGAAGAGACCATTAAACCTAAAAAACAAAAAACTTGTGGTGAGCCCTGTGTAGCAGTTTGTAAAAAAATGCATGGTAAATACAAAAAAGATTATGAACCCTATCAAGTAATGGGACCCCTGTCGGGTATTTTTGATCAGCGGGCTGCTGAAAAGCTGAACCACCGTGCAGATATGTATGGATTTGATGCAATCTCTGTGGGCGGTGTTGTTTCATGGCTGATGGAGTGTCTATACGAAGGATATTTAACTCCAAAAGAACTCGGAGTAAAACAAATTCCGGTTTTCTCTCATAAGGATTTTAACATCGTATCGGATTCCATGCACAATGCAGACATCGGTATAGCACTGCTCGACTCAATAATCGAAAAACGGAGCATCATCAATTTGGAAGAGGGTGCCCGCAAGTTTGCACGCCAGCTTTCCAGAGATAAAGGTAAACAACTTCTGGATGCTTTTGTTTATAATGCATATGCTCGAAATGGCTGGATGGTTCCCAACCAGTACTGGACTCCGGGTGTGCTTTCACCCATGCCGATTATGGGGAAATATTATATGTACTATGGAAAAGATTTTTTGCCGCCGCGTGAACTCGGCCGAAAAAATGCTGATCGATTCAAAAAAGAATTGATCCTGGACAATTTGGGTATGTGCCGGTTTCATAGAGGTTGGGCCGAAGAAATGATTCCCGAAATTTTGGAATCTCTCTATGGACTAAAGAAAAAATTCTTAAAAACGATCTCTGAAACGGCTAGCCGTATTA
>JBARSG010000197.1:0-2168 GCA_049644625.1 Desulfobacterales bacterium
GGGTCTTGCTCCCGCAGCCTATGTGCTCTGGACTCGTGTGATGAAACATAATCCCAAAAACCCCGGCTGGCTGGACAGGGACCGATTTGTGCTTTCAGGCGGACATGCCTCAATGCTCCTTTACAGCCTGCTTCATCTTTCGGGTTATGATGTAACCCTTGATGATATAAAAAATTTTCGTCAGTGGGGCAGTAAAACGCCGGGACATCCTGAGTTCGGTCATACTCCGGGAGTTGAAACCACAACCGGTCCTCTGGGTCAGGGCTTTGCAAATGCCGTGGGTATGGCCATGGCAGAACGGCACCTCGCAGCCCGCTTTAACCGGTCCGACCATGAAATTGTCGACCATTTCACCTATATGATGTGCGGAGACGGAGACATGATGGAAGGGATATCTTCTGAAGCCGCATCCCTTGCCGGGCATCTGGGCCTTGGCAGACTCATTTGCATTTACGATGACAATAAAATCTCAATTGAAGGGGGTACCGAGATAACATTTACAGAAGACGTTGCCCTGCGTTTTAAGGCCTATAACTGGCATATTCTGAAAGTTGATGATGGGAATGATATTGATGCAATTTTCAATGCCCTCCGGAAAGCCAAAGCTGAAACCGAACGCCCGTCGCTGATTGTCCTTCGCACCCATATTGCTTTTGGAAGCCCCAATAAACAGGATACGGCCGATGCCCACGGCGCACCCCTTGGTGAAGAGGAGGTGCGCTTGACAAAAAAAATCCTGGGTGTTCCTGAAGACCTCTCTTTTTTCATACCGGAGCAGGCGCTAAATAAATTCAGAAAATGCATCAACGCAGGAAAAGAAGCCGAAGCCGGCTGGCAGGAAATCTTTCAGTCTTACAGCAAAAAATATCCCGAGCTGGTAAAACAATGGGTTGATGCCATGAGCGGTTTTTTAACCGCGGGATGGGATGCCGAGGTACCCGAATTTTCAGTTGCTGATGGTCCCATTGCAACCCGTGCAGCATCCGGTAAGGTTCTGAATGCCGTTGCAGAAAAACTCCCCACACTTATCGGCGGTTCTGCGGATCTGGCGCCTTCCAACAAAACATATATGAACGCTTTCCATGAATTCCAGAAAGATGCTTACGATGGCCGCAATATTCGTTTCGGCGTCCGGGAACATGCCATGGGGGGAATAATCTCCGGAATGTTTCTTCATAACGGACTACGCCCTTATGGCGGAACGTTTCTTGTTTTTGCCGATTATATGAGACCGGCAATTCGCGTTGCCAGCCTTATGAAACTACCGATCATATACGTCTTTACTCACGACAGCATTGCGGTGGGCGAAGACGGCCCGACTCACCAGCCCGTTGAACAACTTGCCGCCCTGAGAGCAATTCCAGGCCTTACGGTTATCCGCCCGGCGGATGCTTCTGAAACCGCACAGGCATGGCGTCAGGCCTTAAAGAACACGAGAGGTCCGGTCGCTCTGATTTTAAGTCGTCAGAAACTTCCGGTATTAAACCCGGACCATATGGAAAACGGTCTGACGGACGGGGCTTATATTTTGGCGGATTGCGAGGGCAAGCCCGATATTATCCTGATTGCCACAGGATCGGAAGTTCATATTACCCTTGAAGCCCAAAAGCGTCTTGCTCTGGAAAATATTGCCGCCCGGGTTGTGAGCATGCCGAGCTGGGAGCTTTTTGAACAAACCCCTCAGGAATACAAAGACCGTGTGCTGTTGCCGGATGTAGCCGTACGTCTTGCCATAGAAGCCGGTTCTCCCATGGGATGGGAGCACTATGTCGGAAACAGCGGCGCCATTATCGGCATAAAAGATTTTGGTGCTTCCGCACCGGGTGGCACTGTAATGAAACAATTCGGTTTTACACCTGAAAACATTGTTCAAAAAGCCATGGCGCTTTTGAAGAAATAATCCGTTTATTTTTACATTGAAAACCTGGTCCTCTGGGCCCCCGGCTCGTAGAGCCTACGCCTCGGAAAGCCAGGTCAGAGATAGATGGCTCTGCCTTGGAGTTTTGTGTCTAAAATCACAAATTCCAATATTCACTGACCAAAACCTTCCAGGACGAGACATTGTTTGGATTTTCGAATTTCGGTCATTGGAAATTGCCTGCCCTGTTAAATAAATCGTAGATTTAATGCGAAGCATTATTTAACAGGGTAAAATATTTGTAATTTGA
>JBARSG010000198.1:0-14001 GCA_049644625.1 Desulfobacterales bacterium
GTGCCGCTTACGGGGCTCACAAGCGTTGCAAGGGCTTTGAGAAAAATGTGGGCGTCATCTGTTGAGTCTGTCTGCAAAAAACATACATCGCCGCTTGACAGCGCAAAATAGGAATTGTTAAGACCGTTTCCGGTCCCTATGGGATTCAGGCAATAATCAGAAAGTTCTATTAAATACATGTTTTCCTTACATATAAAATATTGCGGATATGATTATATTGCTCAACAGGCAATAGAAAACACTTTCAAGTGCCGCCCTGGAAGTTCCCACGGGAATGTCGGTGACCTGTTTTTTTATTTTGAATCCGTGATTTAGGCTTGTAACCGTAATAATGATTCCAAAGCATATGGCTTTTACGATTCCCACAGCGATATCGGTGCCGGAAATAGACTTTGCGATTTGTGTAAGAAAGTTGTCAATAGGTATGTAAGTTAAGGCCCATACAAGAGTGTACCCGCCGATGATCGACACCAGATCAAAAACGATGAAAAGACAGAGCACCGCTGATATTATTCCGACAAGCCTGGGGAGGCATATGATCAGCATTGGATCGATACCCGACATTTCAATGGCTTCTATTTCATGCAGCGTATTCATGTAACCAATCTCAATGGTAACGGCGGTGGCGGATCGCAGTATGACCAGAAAAGCTGTAATGATGGGTCCGAGTTCCCGCACAATTAAAAGGACAGTTGTTTTGCCAAGGTCGTATTGTCCCGATACTTTGGCAAACTGAATAATAAGAATGCACCCGATAATCAGCGCAATGGGGATAATTATCGGAAGCGACTCCACACATGTAAAATATATTTGTTCAAGAGTAATCCTTCTTACAAGAACCCGGCCGGTCACAGATCTTTTAAAAATAAGCATCAGGATCCTGTAAGTAAAGGCGAACGTGTTAAGGATATGGTTGATAAACTTTAAGGTTTTTCTGCCTATGTGTCCTGTAATTTGATCCATTTTATCTTAGTCCAGATATCGCCAACTGTGTCTGAAGTTATTCAACATGGATTAAAGATCCGTATATGAATTACCACAAAAAGAAATGCTTGAAAACCTTTTTGCACACCTCGTATAATCAAAGGATTATTTTAGCCTTTTACCTCTCACGACACGCAGTCCGAAACTGACAACATGATATTTTAACGGAAAAACAGCCATTTGAGTGATATCGACGTAACTTCTCAATAAATTATGGAGGCAGGTCAATATTATCATTTAATACATCAGAACTTATTGAGAAGTTACACATCGACAACAAATTTTCGATATGACGTCGCGATGCACCTATCTGTTGTAAACGCAGGAAGGCTTACATGAAACGTATCTAATTTTTGGGGATAGCGGTTCGGAGTAAGGCGGTGAGGCATTTTCCAGGGCCAAGGCCGCAGCATTTTTTTCATAAAAACAATCGGGCTCATACGTCCATCCGTTTGCCAGGCGTCTTTCTTCTTTTTTAAGAGCAGCATAAACGTATATCCCTGCCAGGGGAGCGATAATCCTTGTCTTCCAGCCGAAGGTTTCGTAAATTTCTTGGAGCAAAGAATTCATTTTTGCGGCCATTCGTTTATTTGTCCGGAATCGTCTCTTCATCGCCCAGACAGCAGCGGCATAAGTTGTTCGGAGCGGCTTGACTTCCCATGCAAAACGGTCTCGAATACGCTTGTCAGGGTAGTCTTTGTATCTTTTCCAGCCCTTTAATAAGGCTCTGATCAATCGAGCAAGACTGGGACCGTTGACCTCAAAATCACGCTGGAAAGCGTCGAGAAGAAATTGTTCTTCCCGGCCGTTTGGAATGTGTTGATGCCGGTAATTAAAGCGATACTGCCCATGGGTGTCCGCCAACGGGAATTCCGATTCGGCCAAAAGGGTTCCGCGTTTTTGATGCTCTTCATACAGTGGCGTCCCGGGAATCGGGGTGTACAGCATAAACTGATGAAAATCCGTATCATGGCTGACGGCGTAGTCTATGATGCGATAAATGTTGTCGGGGGTATGGTTTTCCAGGCCGATAATCGATGACCCCAGAACGCGAATTCCATGGGATTGAAGACATCGAACCAGAGGCAACGTCTCTACATTTTTGAGCTTGGAATATTGGCTTTGTTCGCCTTCCAGTCCCATCCACACCCAGGATATTCCCAGACCCACCAGTTGCTCAATGGTATAAGATTTTAATACCCTGGCCGAGCTGAAAACATATAGTGCCCAGCTTTTATTGCTTTTTTGCATCAACTCAAGAAGTCGCAGCGCCCTTTTTCGATGCAGGAGAAAATTTTCATCCATGGTAAAAAAAGATCGAACTTTGAGTTTTTCTTCCAGTTGACACATGACGGAAAAAAGCTCATCTCCGGTTTGGTAAAAGTTGATAAATTTGCCCTTGCCGCCGAATAATGCAGAAGTCGAACAAAAATTACAGCCCACGGGGCAACCCACGGAAGGGAGTAAGACAGCGGCGGTATCGCCGGACTGGTCCCGAAGGGTAATCCCCAGGATTCTGGCGCCGAATCCCGAATAGACCAACGGATGCCTTATGGCGGCTGTTTTATTTTGCCCCAGGAAGGTTCGAAACCATTGAATACCCTCTCCCTTGACGATATGATCCGCGTCAATAATTTCGTGGATGCCGCCTTTATTTGCCACATGTCCTCCAACGACAATCGTTGCTTTTGGCAGGTATTTCCTGACCAGTTCACACATTTTCTTCAGTTTTCCGATATTGGGTATAATTGAGCTGATGCCGACGATGTCGTAGGAATGATGCTCGATTTCGTGAACAAAACGGTCCAGGGATGGAAAATCGAGAAGGGTGCAGGGGGCTTCGATATTGCTCTGAATTAACATCAACCCGAAGCTGCGATGAAACATTCGAAGGGAAAAACCGCCCTGAACCCTTGTGACCTGGTTATGATAAAGTTCCATGGGATTGATTTCCCGGCTTCCATATTTGTCGTTTTGGGCATATGGTCCAAAGACGCTGGATAGTAACACTTTGGCACGGGTTCCGAGTGGATGGGCCAATGGTGCAGTATTCATAATCTATTTCCTGAATTTTGGAGGTATATGACCGAAAACGGTCATTTTTCAAAGGTCTCAATACATGGTTTGATATAATAGGGATGATTGAAAAATTACAGAGGTCTTTTTTGGTTTTACAAAAGTTTTACAAAGCGCAGATAAATTGTTATATAAGTTTTTTAATTAATAACCGGGGAAAGTTTTATTACTAAAGGTATCTATGATGTTGAGAAAATTGTATCTCGATTTCCCCCAAAATATTTTCATTAAAAAACGGTTAGTGACTCAATGGAACGGGCAATAACTCGAACAAAATGGTTTTTTCACCCTATCTTTATTTTTATCTTTTCCATCGTGGCTTTGGCCATGTCCCTTGTATTGTATATCTACTGGTATATAGAGGTCAGCACAGGACTAAAGGAGGTTGCGCGAAAATTCAACCTGGACCATGGGCAGTTATTGGAATCCGAAACCTGGGTGGTTATTCTGATCCTTTCGATTCTTGTTGGAATCATTCTGGTAGGGATTTTTATTATCTTTGTGTACAATCAAAAAATAATGCAGCTCTACCGATTGCAACACAATTTTATAAATAATTTTACACACGAGCTCAAAACCCCGGTTACGTCGTTAAAACTCTATCTGGAAACATTCACAAAATACGAACTTGCCCGTGATGAGCAGCTAACGTATCTTGATTACATGGTTCGGGATGTGGGACGGCTTTCGGAAAATATCAACCGCATCCTGAATCTTGCCAGAATTGAGAGCAAGATTTACGGTGAGGAATTTGTTGTAGCGGATCTTGTGGCCACGGTTGAGCAGTTTATTAAAGATAATGACCACCTTTTTCGCAATTGCAAAATCAATATTCATAATTCTTCAGGACGCTCTTTTGCACATCGTATTAATTTGTCTTTATTTGAAATGCTCTTGATGAATCTTATGACCAACGCTGTTAAGTATAATGAATCGGAAAAACCAAGAATAGATATTACCTTTAAGTTATATCATCGCAGATTGCATATACGATTTGAAGACAACGGTATCGGAATTGAAAAGACGGAAATCAAAAAAATCTTCAAGAAATTTTATCAGTCAGGCCGGGCGGATGATATGACAGCCAGGGGGAGCGGACTCGGGTTGCATCTGGTGCAGAATATTGCACGGACTCATAAAGGAAAAGTCGTTGCTCAAAGCAAAGGACGCGGAAAAGGGTCGGTGTTTACCTTGATGCTTCCTTTTAAATCTTGACGGCTTCGTAAAAAGTCCAACTTCTGCGTTGCGCTGCATCCTTCGTTACTGCAGCGTACTATAAGTACGCCTCATCCCTCAGAATTTGCGCACCTTGAATTTGGAGCTTTTTACTTTGCCGTCAATTTTTGACTTTTTACGATACTATCAAACTTTAAGAATTATGATAAAAGAAGGTGCTTGTGAAAAACATTGAAAAAAAACGCATTTTGGTCATAGAAGATGAGAATCATATCGCCGAAGGTCTGAAACTGAACATGGCGCTTCAAGGGTATGATGTAATGATAGCTCCGGACGGGGTATCAGGCCTTAATCAATGGAAGAAATGGCAGCCCGACCTGATCATACTCGATATAATGCTTCCCGGTATCGATGGATTTTCGGTACTTCAAAGCATACGTCTTGAAGATGAACAGGTTCCGGTTTTGATATTGTCTGCCAAAAGCGCTTCAGATGATAAGATTAAAGGGCTTTCATACGGTGTGGATGATTATCTTGCGAAGCCGTTCAACCTTGAGGAGCTTTTGCTGAGGGTAGAACGTCTTTTGACCCACGCATCTTGGTATCGCAAGAATGGCTACCCGAACGAAATCGGTCCTTCTTCATTCGCAAAGACCTATACGTTTGGCGGGAACCGAATCGATTTTGAATTGTCTGTTGCCTATTGCAAATTCGGAGAAATATGTCTCACTGAACAGGAGGTCAAGCTTTTGAAGCTGTTTATCGCCAATAAGGGGAAACCGATTTCAAGGAGCAAACTCTTGGGAATCGGCTGGGGATATACAGGGAGTATGACCACACGGACGGTGGACAATTTTATAGTTAGGTTTCGGAAGTATTTTGAGGACGATCCAAAAAAACCGGTCTATTTTAAAAGCCTTCGATCAGTGGGCTATATTTTTAATCAATGATTCAAATTAGTTAAAAAAATGCCTAAAATTGTGGTGCATTATCATCTTTAAATTTATGTTAATTCGTGTTCATTCGTGGTTTTGTTTAACCGCCCCAGTACCATCTGCCGGAGCTACCCCAGTACCATCTGCCGGAGCTACGGGGCAGGCGGGGCAGGCGGGGCAGGCAAATGGACACAGATGAACATATATAGTTAGTAGATTTGTAACTTCTCAATATTCCAATATTCCATTTTTCCATACTCATGGCATAAACAAGTCGCCATTAAAAGACTTGTGATTTTGTCAGGTTGAAGAATTTCCGAGACGTTTAATTATCTTCCGGCTCGGCCCACATAATCTCATTTTTGTTAATAATAACGACCTTTCCGGACGTGCCCCTGTGTTCTGCGTCGGACAAAACGAAATACTGATCCGGTGATTTCCTGAAAAAATCTGATACTCTCGGAAAATCGCCAATATTCAATTTGCCGGTAATCGTTGTTCCATCCTTAATCTTAACCACAACGGAACGAAAATTTTTTACCCAGGTGTCAGCCATCGATTGCATAACTCAATCTCCATTTATAAGTTTTTTAAACAGTGATTATGAAAATGTACTATTTTTGTTAAATTTATCAAGAATCTGTTTTGCTTTTGGCGTCAGATATAAACGAAGTTTGTTTTCCTTGTTTAATTTTTGCTCAACCAAACCTTTGGCCATCACGGAAGAAAGCGTTTCATTGACCGGCTCTTTTTCAAGTTCCGGATCTTTCAGCAGACCGACCAGGCTTTGATGGACATGGTTTCCAGACGCCATTACCTGCAAAATCTTTAATTCACTTTCCGAAATTCCGGCCCGGCCAAGCCGGTCCTTTGAAACTTTCCGGCCGCCGATTTTTACATCATAGTCTGTTTCGACCGGATCGGCGTTACCATGGTCTCTGGTTATACTGCCGGTTGCTTGGAACCGCTTATTAAAAACATTTTCTTTTAATCTGCAAGAGAACAAGGCAAATAACAGGCAGATACCATTGAAGATGAATAGATTGACCGGTTTTTTGTGCGCAACCGTGAGCAAATTACTGGAGATCATGTTCAAAAAGAGCGGTACGGTTAACGCTGAAACAATTCCCAGCAGGCAATCGCCAATCACGGCTTTGCAAACGGGAGGTTTGTGATATTCCGATAGAAAAAAATTCACCAAACCGCCCAGTATTCCCGATATTATCATGATGCCAAGGATAAGGAACATGAAGCCGTCGGAAAAAGTCGCGAATTCCAGGGCATTTTTTGCTACGTGATTATCCATTTATATTTTCCAAAAAGGCAAGTTTTTTTAAAAGATTAAAAATTTACCCAAAGTTCAAGGGCCCTTTTTTGTGCGTTCGGGAATTTGGAACTCAAGTTTATGATTTTAATATTGTTGTTTTTGATATCCGTAAAAGGGGTGATAAATTCGATTAAATGCTTTTGTAAAAGAAGCGCTCCTTCTTTATCTTCATCATGGAAGTATCGAACGTCTCGATTATGATAATTAACCTTTTGAATTCCCTCTACCCTGAAACCGTTATGGGTTAAAAAAACAGAAAGTCTTTCCATCAATTTTTCATTTTTTTTATTCGTATAATGCACATATACTGTGTAGATTCCGGGTTGAATTATGTCCTGTGGCGCACTTATTTTTTTCCCCACAACATCCGTTGATACTGACATTTTGTTATCTGTCTGTTTTTTTTCATTCAACCCATGGGTCGTATGGACTAACCGTGAAATTTTTGAATTTATCTGCTTCAACTCGGATAGGGTTTCCTGGCTTTTTCCCAGAAGAGTTTGTGTGGTTTCCGTGATCTTATCCGTATTCTTCCCTGTCAGACTGATAATTGCAAGGGTGAGGCAGCTGCCGATCAACAATCCGGCGACCACTCCCAGCCAGGTGTATCGCTTCCGGAGAGACAGTGCCACCGATTTTGTTAACGTGTTAACCAGAAGTTTTAGTTCCTGGACCGATATTTCAACATTTGACAAGTTGTTGTTCATTTTAGTTACTTTTTATTTCTATTTTTGTAAACGTTCAGCTACAAAGACACGAAGACACCAAAGCTTACTGCAATATAGCAAGATAGTGGCTGAACTATTACCTATTTTTTTTGTATCAAAAAAAGGTCAATATATCTGGGGTCTAAATCTTTGCTTGATACTTCAGTGTATTCGTTTTGGATCTCGCCGAAAAGATTTTCAAGAGTATGCCCCAGTTTTCGGGAAATTTTGTAATTAGCGAAACCTGTCCGGTCTGAAAGCCAGCTCAAAAACGATTCTTTCATGGACCGTCTTATTTTGTACGGCTTTTTTTTGTCTGCCCAGAGATCATCAAATAGGCGCTTGAACTCATCAAGACTTAACGCTTCAATTTCCCCTGACAGGCCGAGGTAATCTCTTGCCCAGAGGGTCAGTATAAAATTTTTATAGGTCAGAAAACGGTCTGTAACCGGTTCAGGATTTATTGCCGTTAAAGAGAAGAGATCGTCAAAAAGGATAATTTCACTCAATACATTATCCGTAGCCCGTATGTCTTCCATGGACATAAATTCCCTGTAGAGCACTCCTGTTTTATAGTTGTCAAAAAACAGCGGTTTTTTAATCAACAGTCCTCCCAGTACTCCCAGCCATTGTTCACCCCAGAAGCTCAGAAGCAGGCCTTGTTTTTCAAACCAGCTTTTTTCTCGCCATTTTTCGGCCTTCCATTTTAGCTCAAGGGCGATCCCGTATCCGACCTTGAAAATATTGGAAAGCGGGTGGTTGCGTATCAATATTGCGCAATGTCCGGCATCCGGAGCCCTGTTGTCGGGGGATAACCGTTCAAATCCGATATTCAGGTATCCACAGACCTTTTTGACAATAGTTTTCAGTTCTTCTTTTTCTCTGATATTTTTTCGATCCGCAGAGATGATAAGATTACACAGTCCCGCAAATTCGGTCTGAATTTGTTCAATAACATCATCTAGTTCTATTTTTTTCAAGGCAGCGGTAAAAAGATTTTCTTGTTCCAGCATTCCGGAATGATAGAAAGGAACAGGAAAAAACAGCTTCCGGTCAGGATCTGCTGTGGTGAATTTTGTATCCTGCTTTTCAAAGTCCTCTGGTTTCAACGGCCGATATACGCCGATCGCTTCTTCATATGGCAGAAAACCTTTTTCCGCCAGTCTTACATTACGGAGTCGATAAGCTTCTTCTTCGGTTTCTGCGGGGATTACGCTGCAAGTCTCCAGGAGAACCTTTTGATATGTGTTGTGGTCAAAGGCTGCAAGGCTCTTGAAAAATTGTGAAAGAAACGCGTTGCGATCTTTTTCTATGGTTTGGCCGGACTCATCTTCATCGGTTTCAAGGTCGAAAGTACCATCGAGAAACTTTACATAAAACGTATCGTCATCGGTGAAAAACTCATCGCCAAATTCCGATGGATCCTGATCGGCCTCTCTGATTTTAACTTCGATGTTTTTGAACAGATAGAATTCCATGAATTCGGTCTTTCGGTTGAGGAACCACTGTATAAAACGATCCGGGTCTACTTTCAACAGCAGATCAAACCATCGGGTAACCGATTTCAATTCAATTCTATCTTTTTGCCAAACTTCAAGATCTACGATGTATTCCCACTGCCTGGCGGATGCAAGGGATAACAGCGGATGAGAATCTTCGAGCCCGATATCATGGATTAAAAAATAAAAATCCTCTTCAGGGAAGGAATGGATCAGGGCAGCGGGTTGGGGCGAATCTAAAATAGCATTCAAGGCTTTTTCAGGGGACATGGAAACGATTTTTCCCCTCATCTGCTGAAGATTTTCGATTCTCGCGATGACTTTTTTATTTTTCATATTTTCATCCCGCCTTTTGGGGATTCCAGGGCGCACATTTAAAAAGAAGGAGCATGCCGGGAGCAGCGATAAGCGTACAGGCAATAAAAAAACTTACCCATCCCATGTTCTTGGCAAAAAAACCGGTCGGCGCCGAAGCCATCACCCTGGGAATCCCCATAAGGCTGCTGAGCAGAGCATATTGTGTGGCAGTAAATCTTTTGTGGGTAATGCTTGCCATGAATGCAATAAAAGCGGCGGTCCCCATCCCGCTGCTGAGATTCTCAAAAGCGATAACTGTTGACAATAGGGGAAGACTGTTACCCACCCGCGCCAGAACCGCAAAACCGGCGGTGGATGCGGCCTGGAGAAACCCAAAAATCCACAGGCTTCGGTTGATCTCAAGACGGAGCATGATCACCCCGCCGATCAGAGTTCCTGCCACGGTAGCCCAGAAGCCGAACAGTTTTACTACGGCGCCAATCTGAGTTTTTGAAAACCCTATATCCAGATAAAACGGTATTGTCATGGCGCCGGCCATTGTGTCGCCGATTTTGTAAAAAAGAATAAACGCCAGTATCCATAACGCACCTCGCCGGCTGAAATATTCTATCAGCGGATCAAAAACTGCTTCCTTCATGGTTTCCGGAGCCCCCTCATAAGTTTTGGGTTCCGGTGCCAGAAGCGTGGTGACAACACCGGGCAGCATACAGGCCGCCATTATCTGATAGACCATGAAAAACGGCATGTGATCTGCCATAATCAGACCGCCGCCGGAAGCGAGCAGCATTCCGACCCGGTATCCGTTGACGTACAGAGAAGAGCCTATCCCCAACTCTTCATCAGGGAGATCTTCTCTTCGATAGGCATCAACGACAATATCCTGCGAGGCGCTGAAAAAGGTTACCAGAAATGCCGCAACTGCCATCATCCATGGATTCTTCCCGGGATCAGTGAAGCCCAGGCCGGATATTGAAACCATCAAGGCCGCCTGAGCCACCAGAAGCCAGCCTCTTCTGCGGCCCAGAAACGGGAGCGTAAAACGGTCCAGAACCGGCCCCCAGAGGAACTTCAACGTATAGGGAAGACCCACAAGGGACATGATTCCGATCACGGTCAGATCCACCCCTTGCTCTTTCATCCATGCCTGCAACACGGTTATGGTCAGAAGAAGCGGCAAACCGCAGGCAAAACCCATCAGAAGAGCGACCAGCATTCGGCCGCTGCAAATTACGTTAAAAACCGGGTTAATATTATAATTCCTCAAGCTGGGACGGCGTCACAATCGGGCCATATTTGTCTCTCAACGCCATGAGACCTTTCTTTTGTTTGTTAAGAACTTCGAATAGCCTTTCCGGGATATCAGGTTCTTTTCCATATGCCTCTGCCTGCATGTCTATTCTGGCAACAATATTGTCAATGTACAAAGAAAACTGCTTAATATATAGATCTTCCGTATATTCTTTGTTGATTATGGATTGAAAAAGGCTTTTAAGATCATTAAACTTTGGAAGATTGCCGATGGGGGTTTTAATGACATCGACTTCATTGTGTCCATGTCTTTCCAGCCATGCCAGCCAGACTTTTACATCTCTTTTTTCTCCGAGCAGTTTTTTGGAAGTGCCGCCCCTGGATTCATGGGTCAGAAAATAATTCAATCCCGCCATTACCGGTTTTTTATGTTTTGCAATTTTTTCATTACCAAAAAACTGAAATTGAGCATCCATATAATCGGCCAATGCGCCCGGGATAAAGGGAGCATTGGCCCAAGGCGCCCGTTTAACACCGGTTGCGCCCACTTCAGTGGCTGTGGCGGCAGACACAATACACGCGCCGATGACCACACCGTGATCCGAATTTTTAGCGGCCCAGACCGGCGGCATGGTATCACTGTCTCTACCGCTGTAAGTAATTACTCTTGTTTCCACACCGTTCGGATCTTCCGATCTTTCTGAATAATTCGCCAAGTCTGACGAGGTCAAGGTGCATCTTGCATTGGGATGGGATATGGGGATCTGTTTTCCGTTTTCATCGGTCATCCCCGGTTCCCATGGCCCTTGAAAATTTATTCCCTTAAGCGGGGGATCTTCACCATCCCCTGTCCAGTGGGGAACACCGTTGTCGTCAATGAGAACATTAGACCAGATAACTTCTGATCCGGGCTTTCGAAGAAGCTCCATAAGATGTGGATCGCCTTCCCAGTTTACATCTTCGACAATACCGAAAATACCGCATTCCGGGTTTATTGAGCAGATGTCGCCGTTTTCATCAATCCACATTTGTGCCAGATCGTCACCGATAAAATGGTTGCCTGCCATGGCTGTGGTGGTTTTCCCACATCCGCTGGGAGCGGCGCCGGCACACCAGGTTATCCGATCCCCGGGCCCATCTATACCGGTAATAAACATATGTTCCGACAGCTCATTGCCCCTGTTTTCATACACGGCTTTGTCCACGGAAAACCGGTGATTTCCTTTTTTCAGCAGCAACGTATTGCCGGCATACGTGCAGTTAAAACTGTAGGTGGTTTGATAACTTCGATCCATAAATACCCGTGCGTTGGGCAGATCTTCAAGCCGGTTCAGACCTTCACTGTGAATATTGGTGTAAAAATGTCCCAGACGGTCAACCTCTTTGTCAAAATCGGAAAACGTGTTTCTGTAAAGGATTTCCGCGCTGTGTGACACATATAATGAACTGGTAATCTCCAGAGCGGGATTGGATGCAGGTGCACCCACCGGACCGCGCATATAAAACCCGACGATCATGGTTTTCCCATGCATAATACCCGTCATTTTATCCCGGATGTCTATGAGCGCTTCCGCTCTGTCCATTTTGTTGGCCAGAGAACTGACATGTTCTCCGGGATTGGCAATATAAAACGTACGGTCTATGATGCGGCCCTGTTCATATTTGAGATCATAATGGATGGTATGTTTGTCCATGGGGAGTTTGGCTTCCTCTCCCTTATTTATGGCCATTTCCCTGATATGCTGTTTATCTTCTTTAGATCCGGTATTGATAAAAACCGCGTCCGGCTCACACATGGCTATTGCATTGGCGATTTTAATAACGACTTTGGAATGTGTTATTTTTTGTATCCGAGATAGACTGGTTGGGTCCAATTTATTTTCAAAAAGCTTGCTTGCTGCTTCAAAAGTTGTGATGCCTCCTATTTCAGTTGCGATGTCTATTCCTATGTTTTTCTGTAACATGCGGTTTCTCCTTTATTAAATTGAATCGACAATAATATCGCTCAGATCTCTTTTGGGCACATGATGGACCCCCTGATTGTCCCGCCAGTACCGGATATTATTATCAGGGCCAACAGGTTCTATCACAACTTGTTCTTTGGGTTTTCCGATGGCAATTACAAGAAGTATTTTCAACTGACTGTCTATATTCAGTATCTCCCTGAGCTGTTGACGGTTTATCGCTCCGAACATACATCCGGCAAGCCCCTTTTCTCTGGCGCCTAATAGAATGCTCTGGCCGGCAATACCACAATCGTATCCAATATACGGGTTGGCTTTTTCGCTATCACCGAGGATAATAATATATCCTGCGGGCCGTTCTCCTTGTTTGGGGCCGGGCCAGTCCTTTAGGTATGCCGCCCATCCAAGGCATAAAAATACTTGGGCGTTTTTCTCAGGGGTAGCGCAAAGGATGTATTTTAATGGCTGTAAATTTGCTGCTGACGGGGAAAGCCTTGCCAGATCGACCAGCTGTTTCAAGGTCTCCGGAGTTACGGCATGGTCCTGGTAAAATCTGCGGCAACTTCTGTTTTTTCTTATCAGATCTGCAATCATCGGTATGGGTTCTTCATTTATTAGTTTCTTAATTGTGAATTTTGTGCTTTTTGTGGCAAAACATTTTTCTTCTCGCCACAAAAGCACCAAGACACTAAGAAAGAATAACAAAATAAAATCCTTCGTATCTTTGTGCCTTGGTGGCAAATATTCCTTGGTTCCGGCTTGTCCGGGTTGGGAAGTTATAAAAAAACGATTACCCGTGTATTATTTCCTGAACCGGCATGTTTTGACGGATCCAGATCAAGACCTTGTCAAACTCATCTTTGAGTTCGGCAAAGGCTTTTCCTCTATGGCTTACACGGCTCTTTTCTTCTATGGTTAACTCCGCAAAGGTTTTATTTAAAGGCGGATAAAAGAAAATCGGGTCGTATCCGAATCCATTTGAGCCGGCAGGGCTTTCCGTGATCAGGCCTTGGCAACGAGCTTCATATGTCAGGGCAGGACCTGTGGGAACCGCTATGGAGATGACGCATTCAAAGGCGGCACTTCGGTTGGACTTTCCTTGCATTTCGTCAAGGACTTTTAGATACCTCTGTTCATCGGTTGCATTTTCCCCTGCATAGCGTGCGGAATGGATGCCGGGAGCACTTCCCAGTGCCTCGACCAAAAGTCCTGAATCATCAGCCAGCGCCGGCAACCCGAGGAGCCTTGCTGCGAAACTCGCTTTTTGATAAGCATTCTCATCAAAGGTGTTTCCGTCCTCTTTCAGCGGGGGGATGGGGCCAAAATCATCCAGATTTTTGATATCAACCGGAAACCCCTTCAAAAGATCCTTGATTTCTGCTGTTTTGCCTTTGTTGCGCGTAGCAATAACAAGAGTAATCGATTTTTTCATTCAAACCTCATTTTATAGCATAAACCATTTAAAAACCCATAACTTTCAATTTTATCATTGATAATATAAGCGTTAACGAAGATTATTACTATAAATCATGGTTAGATCTTTGTAAAGTTTTTTCAATTGCTTGTTCAGGGCAAACGCATTTGAATCCCAATACAGGGAGAACGCTCCACGACGGCGTATATCTCTTTCCAACCGACTGAAACTTGTGCTTAAGCACCCGTAAGCCCGAGCCGCGCCGGAGTTATTAAGAAAAATTCGTAGCTAAATTGTCC
Source organism: Desulfobacterales bacterium (assembly GCA_049644625.1). GTDB lineage: Bacteria > Desulfobacterota > Desulfobacteria > Desulfobacterales > UBA11574 > S5133MH16. The sequence continues at coordinate 13,948 of JBARSG010000198.1, forward strand.
CATTGATTTTTTAAGTCATAATTTTATTCGGCTCGGGCTAACGCGTGCTAAAGC
>JBARSG010000199.1:0-1799 GCA_049644625.1 Desulfobacterales bacterium
GTTGATGGGTGTAAATTTTTCTATATTTTTTCCTTGTCTGCTGTTTTTTAAATCAACATACAACCGCTGGGGCTTATTAATGGAAGGATCTTTTTTAAGGAGTCTGTGGGTAAAGGATGTTTCCCGGTCGGCATCAATAACAACACGGGTGTAGGTGGGATTGGACCAGTGACGAATTCCTGTTATGGTTGTGGTGTTGTCAACAGTTTTTCGGGTACTCGAGTGAGTCTGAGGCGTTGCCGGGATATATTTTTTTTTCGTCTTGCTCGCGTGAGTTGCTCTATCTGACTTTCTGCTTTCCGATACGTCTGTTTCAAGAGTGCGTATTGCCGCTGCTGCTTTTGCCCGGTACCGGCTTTTGGGATACCGTTTTATAACCCGCCTGAAAACATCTATGGCCTCATGTTTATCAGACTTTCGATGGGATCGTTTGTAAAGTTCGACATAAAGCTCCCCGGACATATACATGCCCGCGGGCGCCCAGGGGTCTGATGGGGACTGTTTGTAAACGGACTGAAACTTAGTTATACACCTTAGCCAGTTGTATCTGTATTTTTGACTCCCCGGATTTTTTCGAAGCTCATAGTAGCATGATTCAGCCTTAACATACCGGTTTTTTGCCGTGACAGCACATGAAACGCAGATCTGTAAAATTCCAACACTCCATATAACCATCCAACATATTTTGATGAACTTTTCATACCGCATAACATCTTTGAATTTCTACATATTTTTGAAAGTACAGGTTTATGAATTGTAAGCCAGGCAAATTGGCTTGAATTGTACGCTCATTGAGACAAAATAGCAAACACAACCGATCGGCAACTAAAATCCATAACGGATATCTTTCAGAGTGAACACATTTGATTTCAGTACAGCGTAGCGACGGCGTGTTTCTCTTGGAAACCGACTGACTGTTCGAAGGGATTTAGCAAGCGTTAGACCGAGCCGAATGAGATTATGACAAAAAAAATTAATTAGATAATTTAACGACGAATTATTCTTAATAACTCTGGCGCGGCTCGGGCTTACGGGTGCTCAAGCACAAGTTTCAGTCGGTTTCCAAGAGAAACACGCCGTCGTGGAGCGTTCTCCCTATATTGGGATTCAAATGCGTTTGCCTTGGCCTTATTTTTAGGTTTTAGTTTGGGTTGACAATTTCTTCGTATTGCGTTAACTGGTACGATTAACAGGGCTAACCAGAAGGCAAATAAACAATGAAGGGACAGATTCTTAAAATATTGAGAACAGAGAGTGACGTGGTTTCCGGAGAAACCCTCAGTTCTTACTTAAAGATTTCCAGAGTCTCTATATGGAAACATATTAAAAAGCTCCAGGAATTTGGATACCATATCCAGGCAACACCCAAAGGATACCGAGTGATAAACGATCCTGACGTCCTTTACCCATGGGAATTCGGGGATAGAGAATTAAAAATCCATTATTTTGATGAAGTTGCCTCCACAATGGATGTCGCCGGAAACCTTGCAAGAAATAATGCTCCTCATTTTACCGTGGTCATTGCGGGGCGACAAAGCAAAGGACGGGGCCGTTTGAAAAAAACCTGGATTTCATCACAAGGCGGGCTTTATTTTACCATTATACTCAGACCTCAAATACCGCCGTTGTTAAGCTCACGGGTCAACTTTGCCGCATCCATGATTCTGGCCCGAACCCTGCGTAACATGTTTCATATTGATGCCATGGTAAAATGGCCTAACGATATCCTCGTTCATGAAAAAAAGGTTTCGGGATTACTCTCTGAGATGGAGGCTGAAACCGATAGGATTACATTTATC
>JBARSG010000200.1:0-1624 GCA_049644625.1 Desulfobacterales bacterium
TGTGGGAAATTCAAGTCCGCAAAGCGCCCTCTCCAGGTCCCCCGGAGGTAATTTTGAAGCTCACCCTGATCCCGAAACGGTTTCCGTGAGGCGAAGCGGCTTTGCTTTTGGATCTTTCATGGGTATAATCTACCTAATGCTAAATGGGTGTAAATCAAGACTGTTGTTTGCTAAGATTGCCATGGCTATTTGGTTTCAGGTTTCAGGTTTCAGGTGTCAGGAAGCATGTTCGGTAGTAATGGGCCAGCCCTGAGGGAACGATTCATCATTTACGCCAAACACTGCCGTTTCCTCAGCTAACTGCCAGCGGCGTTCTCGCTCTGGTATTTTTCGCTCCAATGTTTTTTCTAATCCATTCAACATACGAATGCATTCTTTGAAACGACCCCGAATTTCTAAATACACCTTTTCCGTGATGTACCCTTTGAGTTTTGCCATAAACAGATGGTGAATGGTCTCAGCTGCTTCGCCCCTGGCGCGATTCACCCCTTCAATTTTATTACGGATATGCCGATCATCATTTTTTTCGGCGAGTTGGGCAGGAGCGCTGTTTGAGGAACGCCTGGCTTGGCTTCCCAACTCGTATTTCTCTTCATGGGGCCACTTGTGCGTCAAGTCACAGACATCAATGTGTAACCGACACAGCTTTTTATAGACCTCAAGATCCTCCACGTCCATATAATTGCTATGGGTCACCTCGTTTCCCCCTTAATCCTGAAACCTGACACCTGACACCTGAAACCTGACATCGGAGCCACGGTTTGTCAATAGGCAAGGATCAGCGTTTACAAACGGTCTTGATTTACACCCATGTTAAATGCTGATTACCTTGTCCGCGAGTTGCATGGCGGTGACGATATCGAGCATATTCGTGGTCTCGCCCACCTGTTTTTGGTGGAGAAGGTCAAAATGGGTCAGGCAGGTGCCGCAGACAAGGATGTGAAGCCCTTGATTTTCATACTCTTTTAAAACCGGCAATACCTCTGAACCCTCAATGGTGAGTTTAACACCGTTGTTCACAAAAACCAGCCGCCATAGCTCAGATCCCATTTCTTTGAGTGTCTTGATATAGCTGATCATGAGTTTTAATCCAAGCTCGTCATCACCATACCCCATGCGATCCGTAGCCAGCATGACCATGATTTTCTTTGTATGGGCTTTTACCCTCTCTTGGGTGGAATCTTTGGAAGAAATACCGGCCTCACGCTTCCCGATAACATAAAAATCCGTTCCATGCTTTTGTACATGGGTGTCAAAGTTTTGGGATTCTAAAAACCGGCAAACATTTTGTTTTGAAGCCTCATTATCAACGATAACTTTGATTAAATCCGGGTTCACTTCTTGGACAGCCGCTTTTGTCTGAAGTACCGGGGCCGGACATGCCAGCCCCCTGGCGTCGATCTCTTTCATATTTTCACCTATTTTGTGCCAGATACTCATCCACGATCTTTTTGGTTTTTAACAGTCCCTCAACTTCCCTTATTTCGATAACCCACCACTCACAACCAATGGCTTTTAGGAGAGAAAGACGGTCTTCAATATCTTCCTTTTTTTCCGGTGGAATATGCCCCTGGCCCGGAATTTCGGTATGGTAAATATGGGCATTAAATACCCTGTCCGCATG
>JBARSG010000201.1:0-7322 GCA_049644625.1 Desulfobacterales bacterium
GAACGGTTTGTCTCCGATCTGGGTGTTAGGAGTGTCAGCCGGTCTACCATAGATTTGTATCAGGAAAATTCAGATTATCGATAAAATACCGATTGAAGTCAAGATGGGTGGACAGCTCAACATGTTCTATGGATTTGGCCAGTTCATTGGCCATTTGCCAGTAAGGCCTGGATAAGAGGACCATCACAGCGCCTTTGCTGGCAGCGTTGCCAAGGGATTTGATTTTGTCCGGATCAACCGTGGGAAGCAGGCCGATTCGCATGGCACTGTATGGGTTAACAAAATTACCCAGCGCACCAGCCAGATAAATCTGGTCAAGATCCTGAATCCCGACACCCATTTTATCCATAAGCATCTGGATACCGGCTGCCACAGCGCCCTTTGCAAGCTGAAGTTCGCGTACGTCTTTCTGGGTGAGATATATGGGTTTGTTGCCCGATGTTTCTTCTTTGGAAGCCACAAGAAAGTCTTGCACCCCTGATTTGTTGACAACCCTCGAACTCAGATAATCATCAGCATTTTCCCGTGGCGGCAAAATCAATCCTTGGGAATCGATAATGCCGCAATGCAGAAGCACGGCTACCAAGTCTACCAGTCCGCTTCCGCAAATCCCTTTTGGTAAAGTGTTAGCGATCGTCTGATAGTGAAGTTCCCCTTCATTAAAACGAACGCCTTCAATAGCACCGCTGCTGGCGATCATTCCCTGGGAAATTTGCGCACCTTCCAAGGCCGGGCCGGCCGCTGCAGAGCAGGTCAACAGCTTTTGCCGGTTACCTAAGAAAATTTCTCCATTGGTGCCAAGGTCAAGACCGAGAATAATTTTATCATCCTGTTCTGCGGCAGAGGATGTGAGGATGGTGCTGATCATGTCGCCGCCGATATAGCCGGATTTGGTCGGCATTACATACAACCTGGCTTCCGGATGCAGTCTTAAGCCGGCATCTTTTGCACTGAGAATCAATCCATCGGTTAAAACAGGAGAAAAGGGCGCACTCGCAATCCCGAGGGGATCCAGATTAAGAAAAATGTGCTGCATGGTGGTATTTCCGGCTGCAACGGCAATAAAAATATCATCAGGGGAAAGCCCTTCCACTTCTAAAAGGCGTTGGGTAATCGAGTTCAAATCTTCAACGATAATGTTGGTAAGCGTGAGAAGGCCGTTTCGATTTTCCTTGATGTACTGCAGACGACTAATTACGTTTGATCCGTATTTACTTTGGCTATTGAGCCTGGAGATCGCTGCCACCTCACTTCCGTTCAGCAGATTTACGAGTTTGCCGACCAACGTGCTGGTTCCCAGGTCAAAAACAAGTCCGAAAACCCGTTTGGCTTGTTTCCGGTCTTGCCATGTGATCAAACAGTTTTCGTGAAGTACGGCCGTTCCCTGGTTTTCCGTTTTTTTTAGCATTTCGGGTAGAGAACGGAGACAGTGGAGGGATGCTTTCAGGTCGCTATATTCCGGGCCCATGGCGGCTTTGACGCAGTCCAGATCGGACAATCCGTCATGGCCGGATTCAAGCGGCAGGTCAACCGGTCGTTTGTTTATAAGGGGATCGATATCAACCGTGTGCCTGTGGCCGGTTTTAAGTATCTGGTGGAGGATCGGCTCATCATCCGATTCCCCGGTATGGACGACAAGGTCCTTTCTGATTTTGACACGACAGGCAAGACGAACACCATTTTTCAGCTCCTCTGGATCAAGAAGCTCTTTTTCTTCTGCGACAGGAGGTCTTACCGAAGAAATGGCTCGTATTTTACATTTCCCGCATTTGCCCAGCCCCCCGCAATCACTTTCAAGCTCCACGTCTGTTTTTTGCAGGGCCTCCCATATGGTTGTTCCCTTACGCAGCTTCAACCACAGATCATCGGGAAGCACATTTAACATGACATATTTACTTTTTTGCTTTTTGAGTGGTAAAAATCCGGTAGAACTGCGTCTTTTTTTTGAGGGTTTTTTCTTTTTTTTCGGCTTTTTCATGTGTTCTGATCCTACCCGGAACCCGGTCGGGGGAAATCTGATTGATCTCAGGCAATACCCGAGTGTATCAAATGAATGAGTCTTTTTTCCAAATGCGTATAATCGGCGTCTATTATCTCTAGAGACAGATTTAAAAATCCGGCCAGTTCATTGGCTACAACCTTTAAATCCGGATCAGAGGGTTGTCTCACATACATCAGTTTTTTATAGTGCTTGAAAAAAGATTTTCGGATTTCATTATCATAAAGCTCCAGAGGGTCAAGACAGTAATCCCTGAAGTTGACAATAAGCTCTCTTTCCAAAAAATAGGTGCCGGCTGTTTTTGCCATGATCTGGTCATAGCTATCGCTCCCGAGAAGCATTTCATAACAGTGAAGTCCGGGAACCTTATCCGCGCAATTCCGGGTGCATATCTCATCAATACCTGGAAAACAATAACCATATAACAATAAGGGCCGTTCATTTCGTTTCCGGGCGGAGACAATTTCTCCGAGCAGGTTTTTTTTCAACATATGTGGATATAAGTGCAGATTAGACGGCAAAAAGGTTACACGCAACTGCGGATATTTTTCCTCCAGCCGAAGAAATTTAAGAGCGGGCCTGAAAACCCCGCAAGCGATAAGACGTGTTATTGAGCAAATTTTTGCCCCCTTTTAACCCCGTTATCCATGTTTTTAGTCAATTAGCATTTATTTTTGTGCTTTTTGCGGCAAAATTTTTTTCTTCTCGCCACAAAGGCACCAAGACACTAAGAACGAATAACAAAATAAAATCCTTTGTGTCTTGGTGGCAAACATTTCTTGGTTCCGGCTTGTCCGGGTTACGAGACCATCATGTTTTAACTTTTAAAAATGTTGTATTCCCGGAAAACGAGCTTTTATCTCAGAAATAAGCTCGGGGTCAAAGAGCCCGTCCATATTTTCTTTTAAAATTTTTTCAACCCGTTCTTTTGCCCGGCTCAACATGTTGGGCCGACCCCTTTCTTCCCAGATATCGAAATTGCAGCGCACAGCAAGATCGGGGTAGAAGAATTCCTCCATCATATGTTCGACGGTGTGGTCTGCCATGACATAATTCCCCCCAGGGCCGACTTCTTCAATTACCTCGGAACCGAGCGTCTCCCTGCTTACCCGAATACCGGATAGAATTCTGTAAATCATGCCTATAATTTCATTATCAATAACATACTGTTCGTAGGAAATAGAATTGCCCGAATCCAGCATTCCTGCCGCCAGGTGAATGAGATCCGCTCCGCTCATTGCCACCATTAGATTGGAGAGACTCTTTTCACAGCCGGCCTGAATATCGGGCCTCTTGGCATCTGTAACTCCTGCCGAGGCGTAAATGGGCAAATTATAAAGCCCTGCCAGTTGAACCGAAGCAGCGTTCATCAAAGCCATTTCCAATGAACCCATGGTGTATTCCATGTTCCTTAAATCCATTGTTGAGGGCACCGCACCATAGAACACCCTGGCGCCCGGGGAAAATACCTGAGCGATGGCAACGCCGGCCAAAGCTTCGGCATGCATTTGGGAAAGGGTGCCGGCCAGGGTCGCCGGGGCAGTGGCACCGGAAATGGGCGCCGGTGCGCAGGTGACAGGGATGCCCTTTTTGCAGCAGAACTTGAGAATATCTAAGGTGTCATACCCAAAGGTAAGGGGGCTTATGGGATTGGTTATCACGGAAACAAAGGGCTTTTGTCTGAGCTTTTCTTTTCCTCCCACTACAAAGCTGGCAAGTTCCCACATCTGCTTTACGCCTTCCAGATTATCACAGCCGCCCATTACATGTTTGGTGGTGTGGTTCAGGGCATAATAGAAACTATTCAAATGATAGTATTGTTGTTCTATATCGTGAGCCTGGCAGGATATGATATATAAGCGAATATTATCGAGCTGGTGCACCAGGGCAGCGGTGTTGGCCACATCTCTGAGCATGGTGAGCCGGTAGCCTCCCGTCCCCATATCAAGGATTCGAAACACCCTGCCGCCGTTAGAAAAATTGACCTGGCCTTCTCCCATATGAACATCGTTGAGACCGTCGCGGGAATAGAGAACAAATCCGGAGGGGGCCTGTGCCAATATTTCATTTAGCCAGGCAGTTTCAAAGCGAGCTATTTGAGCATTATTATCAATCTGAACGCCCGCTTTTTCCAACATGTCTAGACAAAATCGGCAATGGATTTTAATCCCGACACGTTCCAAAATCCGTCGTCCCGCATGGTCTATCTGTTTGATATCTTTCTGTGTAAACAGACTGCTGAAGGGAAATTTCTTTTCCATGATGAATTCAACTCTCCGATGCTACTGATTTACAAAGAAATACCATACATTGAAGTCAGAGATTTTGAAGAATCTCATTAATTCTCTTTAGCACTTCATCCGGTTTTGGAACCACCTGATGTTCGGACAGAATTCGTTTTGCCTCCAAATTACAGCGGTTATAGAAATCCATAGCCCCTGCACTTTTCCAGGAATCATAGCGAGAACGATCCAGAAGTTGGGGAAGAAACAAAGATTGCATGAAATGCTCAAAGGTGTGATCATCCGTGAGAAATATGGAACCCGGTTCGCCCCTGGCAACCCTTTCTATGGCATCGATAGCCAGGGTTTGGTCAGTAACCGGTATCCCATCAGCAAAAAACCTGCTCATGGAGATAAGTTCGTTGGCCATGGTGACCATCTCAAGACAAGATGTGCTTCCGTATTCCAGAAAACCCACATCGTGGATCAGGTTGGAACGAGACAGCAGGGCGGTAATGATGGAAAACATGGCTTCCGCCCCTGCCTGGGCATCCATGACCTTTGCATCAGAAGCACCGGCAAACGCCCATATGGGCAGGCCGTATATCTCGTCACGCATATCCGCAAGTGCGGCCTGAGTAAGACTCCACTCCGGACAACCATACGAAACTACGCTGGACTTCATATCCAGGGTGCTGACGTTGGGACCGAAGAGAAAAGGAGATCCTTTACCGACCAACTGGTGAACGACAAGCCCCACCAAATTCTCAGCGATTCCCAGCGCCATGGCGCCGGCAAGGGTGACCGGTGCACCGCCGCCTGCGTTTGAACCGGACGGAAAGCAGACGGGAATCTTTTTTTCGGCGCAGAACATAAGCCGTTCCATGACGTTTTCAGGAAAACGCAGGGGGCTGATGGCCTCCGAATAATTTAGAAGGAAGGGCTTTCTTTGAAGGGCATCTTCGCTTCCGGCCACCTGACATGCAATATCATATATTTTGGCGATGTCCTTACCGCTGTCCGCGATGAATACAATCGGTTTGTTGGTGTTTTTAACCATTTCGGCAAAAACATACACATAAATATTTTCGATGGGCACATCCTCAGGGTTACCCATTGACATGGCAAAAGCGATGTTTTCAAGCCCGTCCACAAGCCTGGCGAAGTTTTCGACGTCTTTTTTGACCGCACGCCGGCGGTCACCGGTTTCCAGATCCAGGGTAAACGTAGCATCCGAACCTGTTCCATAGAACGAGTTGCCATTGGCAAGGGGCATTGTTTTGTTCCCCTTCTGGTCATAAAGCGTTATTTGCGTCGGGGCTGATTTCAGAGCTTCTTCAACAAGGTAAGACGGCATCCGCAACCAATTGTTGTTTAAAATCCGGCAACCGGCATCCGCAAGCATTTCCATGGCGCCGGGATGTTCCATCCTGAAGCCCGTTTTATCGAGAATCTCGAGGGCCGCAGCATGGATCGCCAGGGCCTGATCACGGTTTAAGACCTTAAGCCTCGGTTGAAAGGTGGGAATCTCCAGAGGTTTCATGGTTCGCTCCTTGTTTGCAGGGTTTGGGGTTCAGGAAATGCCGAGTACCTTTTTAGCTTCGATCACGGCAGATCCCGCATCGGGCGCATAAGCATCTGCCTTGATTTCACTGGCAAAATTGGCCGTAACCGGTGCACCGCCAATCATCACCATGACTTTGTTCCTGACCCCGGCTTTCTGGAGTGTCTCTATAGTTTCTCGCATACCCGGCATGGTTGTCGACAGTAACGCCGACATGGCCAGTATATCGGCTTCAACCTCCTGCACTTTTTTCATAAACGTATCCGCCGAAACGTCAACACCCAGATCTGTGATGGTAAATCCTGCACCTTCCATCATCATGGCAACCAGGTTTTTCCCGATATCGTGCAAGTCTCCCTTAACGGTACCGATGACCACTTTTCCCTTGGACGTGATATCTCCCTCCTGAAACTGCGGTTTGATCAGTTTCAGGCATTCTTGCATGGTTTTGGCAGAACGCAACATTTGCGGAACAAACATCTCTCCTTTTGCAAATCTGTCGCCAACCTGATCCATTGCAGCAATAAGGCCTTGATCAAGAATCTCCTGAGCCTTTTTGCCCGCATCCATTGCATTTTGTGTTAGCGTCACAGCTGTCTGAATGTCCCCCTTGATTACTGCTTCATTTAATGCCTTAATGTCACTCATGGTTATCTCCCCCTTTTGATAGGATTTTACATTTTATTGTCAGTGGGCAAGTTTTTTATTTTTAATTTCTCAAAACGTATTGAAAAATTACTCATCGAAAGCCTGACCCTCTATACTCCTTGATCAGAGCTTCATCCCATGGTTAACCGGCCGTTTTGATATGCGTCTATAAAGTTTTCGCAATATTCATCGCGACCGAAAAGCATCTCAATGGCAAGTAGTGTTGACATAAGTTCCGTGTCGCAGGGGTCTAAAATGGCGGCAGACAGGCCGTAAGCCATACAAAGAGCCAGAAAGTTTCGATTGATGAGACGACGAGACGGAAGGCCGAAGGAAACATTGGAAAGACCACAGATGGTGTTCACCCCCGGAAAATCGTTCATGATGTTACGGATGGCTTCTAATATGGCATTGCCCATACGGGTGTCAACTGAAACAGGCTGAACCAGTGGGTCCACGTAAATCTTCTCTATGGGAATTCCTTGGCCGGCAAGTTTATGTATAAGCTCTGATCCGACTTGAACTCTTTCTTCCATGGTAGCGGGCATTGACGTTTCACCCATACATAGTGCAACAACACAGCAGGGGTGACTGGCGACCACAGGAAGAAGAGAAGAAAAACGATCTTTCTCTAAGGAAATAGAATTGATCATGGGCTCGCCGTTGTGATGTTTTATGGCGGCGATTAGGGCATCCGGATTCGGGCTGTCCAGGCAGAGCGGCAGATCTACAGAAGATTGGACGGCTTCTACCAGCCAGCACAGGCAATCGGCTTCTTTTTCCAAAAAAGTTCCAGCATTTACGTCAATATAGTGGGCGCCTGCTTCTGCCTGGCTTTGGGCAACCTTGCCGATGAATGAAGCATCTCGTTTTTCGACCGCTTCAGCAA
>JBARSG010000202.1:0-2038 GCA_049644625.1 Desulfobacterales bacterium
TAGACCTTAACGCGTTGGAAAAAATCCTCCGTCAGGGCGACGTCGGTACTGTGGTGGCAACCCTTGGAACGACCGGATGCGGCTCGGTCGATCCCCTACATAAAATCCTTGATCTCCAACAACATTATGGGTTCCGCGTGCACGTGGATGCTGCCTATGGGGGCTATTTCGCACTGATTGACAATCTTGATTCGGACGCCCAAGCCTCGTTCGATCATCTGAATCAGGTGGATTCTATCGTTGTGGATCCCCACAAGCACGGATTGCAGCCATACGGATGCGGCTGTGTATTGTTTCGCGACCCCGCCGTCGGTATCATCTACAAGCATGATTCGCCCTATACCTATTTCAGCTCAAATGAGATGCACCTGGGAGAGATAAGCCTGGAGTGTTCGCGACCCGGCGCCTCAGCAGTGGGTCTGTGGGCCACTCTGAGACTCATGCCCCTGGTAAAATCCGGAGAATTCTCCGCGGGCCTGGCCCGGTGCCGGGATGCGGCATGCGCCCTGTTTCAACATCTGAAGGACGACGGCCGGTTCTTAACCGTGTTTCCTCCCGAACTGGACATCATTGTCTGGGCCCCCCGAGCATCTAAAAGCAGTGCAATCTCTAAACTTTCCAGGGCGTATTTTGAGCAAGCTGCCAAAGCCCATTTGCATTTAGCGCTGGTGGATCTGCCGTCGGAGTTGGTCCGGCCTCACTGGGCTGGTGTCAGCTTTGATGCCCCTGTTGTCACCTGCCTCCGGTCTTGCCTGATGAAACCGGAACATTTCGAATGGATTGATAGAATTTGGAGCATTCTCAAAAAAATAGCAGACTCAAATAGAAAAACAAAGAGAAACTATGAAAAGTTTAATGTTGGGAATTATTCTTAATCTGAGCGTATGTTTGTCTGTTGCTGCCGACACTTCTTTATGGAAGGTTCAACTGCATAACTCCGTAACATACATAGGGGGCACTTGCCATGTACTGCGAGAATATGATTATCCTTTGCCGGAGGAGTTTGTAACAGCATACGAAGATTCTGATGTAATTGTTTTCGAGACGCAACTTGAACAGTTGAACAGTCCGAAAACACAAGAAATGATAATCAAAAAAGCCGTTTATAATGATGAGTTGAGTCTTGACAAAGTGTTATCGCCCCAGACTTACGATTTTCTGAGGCAATATTGTGAAGCTTCGGGAATTCCAGTCCTTTCATTGAACAAGTTAAAGCCGTCCATGGTTGTTTTAACATTGCTTGGTTTAGAGTTGCAGAAGCTGGGTATCAATCAAACCGGTGTTGACCATTACTTTCACCATAAGGCAACAATGGAAGGAAAAAAGATTGAAGGGTTAGAAAGCGTTAACAAACAAATCGAATTTGTTCTGTCCATGGGCGAAGGTAGCGAGGATGATTTCATTGAACATTCAATTAAAGACTTAAAGAAAACAGGGCAAATAATCAATGAGCTCATTGCTGCTTGGAAGCAAGGCGATGAGGATAAACTATTTAAGCTCTATATAACACCCATGAAAAAGGATTATCCGAATCTTTATTCAACCCTGATCGCCGAAAGAAACCGTGAATGGCTATCAAAAATTAAACGCTATCTTCAAACTTCCCAAAATGAATTCATCTTGGTGGGCGTAGGACACCTGGTTGGTACAGACGGAATTATCGATCATTTGAGAAGATCTGGTTATATAATCAACAAACTTGATTAGGTGGACGTTACCTGACATTGCAGGGCAAACGCATTTGAATCCCAATATAGGGAGAACGCTCCACGACGGCGTGTATCTCTTTCCAACCGACTGAAACTTGTGCTTAAGCACCCGTAAGCACGAGCCGCGCCAGAGTTATTAAGAACAATTCGTCGCTAAATTATCCCATTGATTTTTTAAGTCATAATTTCATTCGGTTCGGGCTAACGCGTGCTAAAGCCCTTCAAACAGTCAGTCGGTTTCCAAGAGAAACACGCCGTCGCTACGCTGCACCGAAATCAAATGCGTTTACCCTGACTCAAATTAAAAAAGAACTTGATAAAAAAAATCG
>JBARSG010000203.1:0-1670 GCA_049644625.1 Desulfobacterales bacterium
CATATTTCTGGCCTCTTGACTTCAAAACGTTACACGTGTATTATACGTGTAACATTTGAGGAGGTGCTTGTGATGCAAAGAAAACTTACAGTGACCATAGACGAAGAGGTCTATGACGGCTTACGGGCAGTCATTGGGCCACGAAAAATCAGCCGTTTTATCGAAGAGTTAGTTCGCCCCCATGTTGTCAAGAAAGATATGTATGCTGCATATAAAGAGATGGCTGCTGATCGTGTCAGGGAATCCGAAGCCCTTGAGTGGGCCGAGGGCACATTTGGAGACTTAAACGATGAAGAGAGGTGAAGTGTGGTGGATTAACTTCGATCCTTCCGTCGGAGGTGAAATCCGCAAGCAGAGACCGGCCGTCATCGTAAGCAATGATGCTGCCAATCATTATCTGAACAGAGTCCAAGTCGTGCCCATAACGAGTAATGTTGGTAAACTTTACCCAAGTGAAGCATATGTGACGTTTCGTGGTAAAAAGGCTAAGGCAATGGCGGATCAGCTTACCACGGTAAGCAAGAAGCGACTAATCAACTCAGCAGGATCGATTTCTTACACTGAGATGGAAGGTATAGGCAAGGCTATCACCACCCAACTTGACCTTTAAGGCAGAACAAATCATTTGAGCTAACACCTAATATCTCGCGATTTTAAGCATTTTTATCTTTATCTTGCATTTAGCAAACTTGCATGCCCATAGATATATACTCGGCGTAGCTCAATTCCACGTTATCCTTTATGAATAATTTTTGAAAAGTCAAAATAAAATATGATTATCTGAAAAGCGGGGATACATACAACATCCATAGCGTCTTAGATGTATTTGAGAGAAATTAACATGGTCATCAGACCCTCAATTGGAGTGGCAGTTATTGTCATTAAAGATAATAAGGTGTTGCTGGGTAAAAGAAAAAACGCTCACGGAGCGGGAACCTGGGCATTCCCGGGCGGTCATTTAGAATTCAACGAGTCCATTGAAGAATGTGCCAAACGAGAAGTCTTTGAAGAAACAGGAATACATATCAAAAATATCAGGTACGGCACGTTCACAAATGACATTTTCCGAGAAGATCAAAAGCATTACGTTACCCTATTCGTGATTTCAGAATATGATGAGGGTGCTCTTGAGTTAAAAGAGCCGGAAAAATGTGAAAAATGGGAGTGGTTTTTTTGGAATGAGTTGCCAGAGCCAAAATTTTTACCTTTGGAAAATTTATTGAAGCAAAAACGGGCATCCAGAGAGTAAATTTCAATATTTCATCATCGTCCCATAGATGCCCAATTTAACCAACCAATATTCCAATGTCCCCAATTTACCTGCAATCCTCCACTTAATAGCCAAATATCACTCTACTCCAAAATAGCCTTGACTATTTTGGAGTTCTAGTTAATATAGCCACATGCGTTATATCACTCCATATATTCTTGAAGATTTAAACAAAAAATGGCGCAAACCTTGTCACAAATCTGTCGCAAATCTGTCGCAAAAATCATTTTCCATTTTTAAGTCGGCAAATGATTCGTTGGGTTTCTTTTTCTGAATCTGTCTTATCCTGTATCCCGACTTACCCTGCGGTAGAGGACCGGTCGGCTTTTTTTCTCCACTTTGTCCTCATCCACGGCACGCCTTAACCAGTCATCCAATTGAACTTTGCGTACCTTGAGTT
>JBARSG010000204.1:0-2631 GCA_049644625.1 Desulfobacterales bacterium
CCTTCAAACAGAGCATGGCCTTCTACTCCTTTTATCTTTTGTTCCCCGGCCGCATATATGGGAAGCACCACCAGAAGGTCGGACTGATAAAATGAACGGGTGAATTCATCAAAGAGCGCCTGGGCTCTGGTATAGCGGTGGGGTTGAAACACCACCACAACCCGCCTGTGGGGCCAGCTTTCCCTGACCGCTTGCAGCGTGATTTTGATTTCCGTAGGATGATGACCATAGTCGTCTACAACGGTGACCCTTTTTTTTTCTCCTTTGATTTCGAGTCTGCGCTGAACGCCTTCCACGGTTTGAAGCGCCGATTTTATAACATCAAATGAAATATCAAGCTCCATTCCCACTGCAATGCTTGCCAGGGAGTTATAAACATTATGGATGCCCGGAAGATTCAAAAGGATTTCTCCGAGCTTTGTTCCAAGATGATAGACGTGAAACCTGCTTTTCAGCCCCTCGAAAACCACGTCTTTGGCCTGGAAATCGGCCTGAGTATTCATTCCATAAGTTGTAAAACGTTTTTGGATGCTCGGGATAATATCTTGGATCGGCTCATTGTCCAGACAAAGGACCGCCAGACCGTAAAACGGTATTTTGTCGATAAAGCTTAAAAACACTTCTTTGATGGCGGTCAAGTCCCGGTAAAAGTCGAGATGCTCGCGATCTATGTTGGTTACCACCGCTATGGTCGGAGACATTTTTAGAAAAGAGCCGTCGCTTTCATCGGCTTCAGCCACGATATAGTCTCCTTCTCCAAGAAGTGCATTGGAATCTATGCTTTTGAGTTTTCCGCCGATAACCACCGTGGGATCAAGCCCGCCTTTGCCCAGTACGGAAGCGATGATGGATGTGGTCGATGTTTTGCCGTGGGCGCCTGCAATGGCCACGCTGTACTTTAAACGCATGAGCTCGGCAAGCATTTCGGCTCTGGGTATTACCGGGATTGAGGCCTGACCGGCGGCGATAACCTCCGGGTTTCCGGGGCCGATGGCCGATGACGTGACCACAACATCCGCCCCGCGGATTTGCTCGGCAGAATGTCCTTTAAATATAATTCCTCCAAGGCGTTCCAGTCGCCGGGTAATGTCTGAACTACTGCTGTCAGATCCCGACACCTTGTAGCCGATATTGAGGAGGAGTTCGGCAATTCCGCTCATCCCGATACCGCCGATTCCGACAAAATGGATATGGTATTTTTTAAGAAACATGTGTTTTAATAGCTCCTGGTTTGTGCCATCATTCCATTACTCCATTATCCCAATTGCGAGCACTTCGTTTCTCAGTATAAACTCAGCGAACTAACTTGTAGCAGTCATCAACAATTACTGCTGCCGAATCCGGACGAGACAGGTCCCTTGCCCGGGATGCCATCTGACGAAGCGTATCCGGGCTTGAGGCGTAAAAATTAATTCGCTCGGCAAGGGCGTTGCCGTTGAGATCTTTTTCAAGGATCATTTCGGCGGCACCGGCTTTTTCCAGCGAACGGGCGTTTAAAACCTGGTGATTATCCGCAGCAAAAGGAAACGGTATGAAAATAGCGCCCTTTCCAACAGCTTTGATTTCCGCCACTGTTGTTGCTCCTGCCCGGCATATGACAAGATCGGCTTTTTGATATTGCCGGGCCATATCATTGAAAAATGCCTGAACTCTGCAGGACATGCCATACAGTTCGTATGCATTTTTCACTCTTGTTTCATCATTGAGTCCGGTCTGATGTATAAAGAAAAATTTGTCTTTATCTTTGATCTTATCTATGGCGTCCAAAAGAGCCATATTTATGCTGTGTGCTCCCTGACTTCCCCCCAATATCAGGATCGCAAAATGTCGCTGTTGCGTTGAATCGTCAATTTTCCCGACTTTTTGATTCTTTGCAAATTGCAGGATTTCTCTGCGTACAGGGTTTCCGGTATAAAGAACTTTTTTGGGATTAAAACCGGTTGGAATATCATCAAACGAAACATATATCCGGTCGGCAAGACGGGATAAAATTCGGTTTGTAATTCCCGGCAGAATATTCTGCTCATGAAGAACTATTTTAATGCCCAGAAGCCATGCTCCGGCAACCAAAGGACCTGCGGAATATCCCCCCACACCAACGACCAGATCCGGCCTGAACTGTTTCAGGATCATGATAGATTCAAATATCCCCTTGGGTATTTTCAGGATAGACCTGGTCTGGTTCCAAAATCCCCGACCCTTGATTCCTTCTGATGTAATACGTTTATGGGTAAAACCCGCTTTTGATAACACTGTGGTTTCAAAGGGCTTGCCCGTACCGACAAATAAGAGTCTGTTGTTCGGATTTCTGGCCGTAAATTCTTGAGCCATGGCAATGCCTGGAAAAAGATGGCCGCCGGTTCCTCCGCCGGCGATGACAATGCTCAGGGGACCCGAAGACTTCCGAAATGAGCGAACGTCTCTTACTATGTCTCCTTTTTTGTCGTTCTGCGCCATAATTATTATTTGCCGTTTGTCATTTGAACCGACTTTAACCCGTGATGAATTGGTAAAAGAAAGAATTCATCACGGTTTAGGTTTTGGAAACTTTAGGCTTTTCAAGCACTTTTTTAGCTGTTCCGATATTCATCAGTATTCCTATGTATGCCATATTTAATAACAGGGACGTGC
>JBARSG010000205.1:0-1726 GCA_049644625.1 Desulfobacterales bacterium
AAGTCACACCAAAGTCAAAAAGGCAAACCCTGTAAAATGGATTTGCCCTTATTGAAAAACGATATCGCACGAATTTTATGGGCATGATATGTGCACCTTTATAGCAGATAGCAAAAGGTGAAGTAACATAGAGCTAAGTGGCGTATATGAACGCAGCGAGAGTTATTGTCAAATGTTGTGTATGGCATTAGGCGGCGATCCGTTTTTCAATAATGCCGTCAACAAACTTTACTCCTCTGATTACTTCTCCAAGACGCTCAGGATGGTGCAATCTGATCCATCTTTTCTGAGCACAGCGACATAGCTGGAATGCCATGGTTAATACAGTTAAAGATGAAAAACAGCTTCTGACCTTGGCCGTTCTCAGCCGGACGGTTGAAAACGTTGATTCTATCGGATTGGTCGTCCGAATATGAATCCAGTGTTCGGCTGGAAAATCGTAAAAAGTTAACAACGTGTCACGATCCTTTTGTAAACAGGCAACAGCCTTGGGATATTTAGTCTCATAGGTCTGGATAAACGCATCAAAATTCTGTTCGGCAACGGCTTTGTTGTCTGCCATCCAGATCTGATGTAATTTCTCCTTTGCTTTAGTCTGAAGGCTCTTTGGCAATTTATTTAAAACATTGGCTGTTTTGTGAACCCAGCATCTTTGCCAACGGGTGGTGTCGTATACCTTTGACAGCGCTTTCCAGAAGCCCAGAGAACCATCCCCAACGGCCAACTCAGGAGGCGTATGTAATCCTCTGCGTTTTAGGTCGACAAGTACCTCAAGCCAGGACTGCTCGCTTTCCCGGAAGCCACCTTCGATAGCGACCAACTCTTTATGTCCTTTATCTGTGGCGCCGATGATGACCAGAAGGCACTGGCGGTCATCCATTCGTACATTGCAGTAAATTCCATCGACCCAGAAATAAACATAACGCTTTTTTGAAAGGTCCCGCTGTTGCCATTTTTTGTATTCATCCTGCCAAACCGCCTTGAGCCGGCTGATGGTCGTAGCAGATAGACCCGGAGCACCTTTGCCCAACAGCGCAGCAAGGGCATCGGTAAAGTCGCCGGTGGAAATCCCTTTTAAATACAGCCATGGCAGGAGTGTCTCGATACTTTTGGTTTTTCTTAAATACGGCGGCAAAATGACTGAGGCGAATCTAACCCTTCCTTTGTGCGGATCAGGTTGCCGATCACGAATACGAGGCGCTCTTACTGCTACCTGGCCGATACCGGTCTGGATCTCACGTTCCGGGAGGTAACCATTTCGTACAATTCGCTGACGTCCTTTGTCGTCCGATATGTCTCTGTATTGTTTTAAGAAAGTTTCAATTTCTGCTTCTAAAGCAGCGGTTAACAGGCGCCGGGCTCCTTGTCGTAAAATATCTGTAATGGGGTCATCGATAAATGGTTCTGGCTTTTTTAAATCGATTACATTATCTTTGGTCATGGTGGTGTTATCCTTTCATTTTGTTAGTTCAAAATGCCGAGCTATTGCTTGGAAACAATCGCTCGTAGGATACACCACCTAATACCTCAAACACAACTTTCGATTATAGCTCCACTAAAAGTGCGATTGACTCTTTTTCGTCAATCTGGAAAGTAGATCGCCTACCTTTAATACCCCCATCTTCTTGTCTAAGTCTTTATAATTCACTTGATGAGGATATAACAATTACTATCTCAAAAATTCCTTTAGTTGACACCTCAAAAGCTAGTTGGGATCAGATTATTG
>JBARSG010000206.1:0-4617 GCA_049644625.1 Desulfobacterales bacterium
ATTTTTGGGTTTTACATGGCCTGGAACATCGGCGCCAATGATGTCGCCAATGCCATGGCCTCTTCTGTCGGCGCCAAGGCGATCACAATTCGCCAGGCAATTTTTCTTGCAGGGATATTGAATATACTGGGTGCCGTGTTTATCGGCTCCCATGTTACCAATACTATTCGCAAAGGGATTGTCTCAACCGAAGTCCTAACCGACCCGCACCTGGCCCTTATCGGCGCGCTTTCAGCCCTTCTTGCTGCCGCCCTTTGGGTCAGTTTTGCCACATGGAAATCATTGCCGGTTTCCACAACCCATTCTATTGTGGGCGCCATGATAGGCTTTGGTATTATGGCTGGCGGCTTCTCAGTCATCAATTGGGGCAAACTTGCTGCTGTTGTAATAAGTTGGGTTATTTCCCCTGTGTTTAGTATTGTCATCTCTTTTTTTATGTTCAAAATTATCGTAAAATTAATTCTTTCTAAAGAAGATACTTTTGTCCACGCTTTGAAGTTGTCGCCGGTTTTTATTGGTGTAACTTTTTTTGTAGTTATATTGTCATTTCTGTTCAAAACTCCTTTGGGGAAAAAACTGGTCGTTGGGCCCTATTCTGCATTGCTGGTTTCATTCAATCTGGCAATTTTTTTTGGATTCGTCGGAAGGAAGGCTTTAGGATGGTTTATTAAAAGACGGGAAGGCGGAGCAGAGGTGATCTTCCAGCGCATACAGGTCGGAACAGCCTGCTATGTTGCCTTGGCACAGGGGGCAAACGATGTGGCCAATGCAATCGGTCCCCTTGCCCTGATTTATTTTTTGGTAAAGACAGGCAGTGTCGGCGCTACGGTGCCGGTGCCTGTTTTTCTCCTGCTGTTTGGCGGTATCGGAATTGCTTGTGGAATTGGAATGGCGGGGCACCGCGTCATGGAAACCATGGGTAAAAAAATTACCACGCTCAGCAATACACGAGGTTTCTGTGTTGAATTTGCTGCGGCAACAACTGTTCTTGTGGCCTCAAAAATGGGCCTGCCGGTTTCAACAACCCATGCTGCAGTGGGCGGTGTCCTGGGAGTCGGCCTTGCGCGCGGAATTGAAGCGGTCAACTTTGGTATTATTTATAAAATTATGTTATACTGGGTATTAACTGTCCCTGCTGCTGCCGTTACCAGTATGATCATATTTAAAATACTGCAATTCTTTTTATAAAAGGAGATGGCTATGCGCATACCATTTTTTAAAATGTTTATGACTTCACCATTTGAAGGTCTTCAGGAACACGCGGAAAAAGTCAAGGAATGCGCCTGGGCTTTTCAGCAGGCTATGGAGTGCTATTTTGCGGACAAATGTAAAACATTTGAAGAATTCAGACAAGAAGTTGCTCAGATTGAAAGTCAAGCAGATGCCATCAAGCGCCGCATCCGTGGGCATATTCCAAAGGAAACCATGATGCCTATATCTAATTTTCTGGTGTTCAGGTATTTAAGAGAACAGGATGGTGTTCTTGATGCCATGGAAGATACACTCGACTGGATTTCCTATAGAAGCACAACAAAAATTCCTCCAGAGCTTGAAAAGGACTTTGCTCTGCTGGTCGATGCAGTTATTGACCCCATTGATCAGTTGACCACGATGGTTGCTGAAGCAAGAGAGTACTTTAGAAATTATTCCGAAGAACAACGGGTGGTGGTCAAAGATATAATCCACAGTCTGCATGAGCAGGAAAATGTAGCCGATAAATTTGAAGACGTTATTAAGAAAAAGGTCTTTAACATGGAGAGCGATGCTGTCACCATATTTCATTTGGTCAGGCTGGCTGAAACAATAGGCTTCATCGCAGATCATGCTCAAAATGCCGGTGATATGATGAGAGCAATGATTTCCAGATAGCATAGTAAAACGCTTAATTCCTTAGTTGTAAATTTAGTCACTTCAAACTTTAGTTCATTTTAGGCACTTTCCCGGCTTGTCCGGGTTAGGAGGTAGCCATTTGGACTCTCCGCTTGTCTGGGCAGAGGTTGACCTTGAAGCCATAGCACACAACGTGCGTGAATTACGGCGAATTACAGATCCCGGGGCTGATCTGATGGCCGTTGTTAAGGCCAATGCTTATGGTCACGGGGTGATTGAGGTAACCCGGAAGGTATTAGAGAACGGCGCCGATTCCCTGGGTGTGGCCAGAATAGAGGAAGGAATTGAACTTAGAAAAGCAGGGTTTAAGGAATCGGTTCTGATTTTTGGGTACACACCGCCGCCACTTGCCCACAAGCTGATAGCGTTTGATCTTACGCAAACCGTATGGTCGTATAGCACCGCTCAAGCACTCTCCGATGTTGCTGTTTCATCTAATAAACAGATCAAGGTTCACCTTAAGGTGGATACCGGAATGGGCCGACTCGGCCTGCTGCCTGACTGCCGCCGACCTCATGTAACAGAGCAAAGTTTAATCGGTAACGCTATCCGTGAAGTCAAGTCCATCTCGTCACTTGCGGGTCTTGAACTGGAAGGCGTATACACACACTTCGCCACTGCAGACAGCTCTGATAAGACATATGCCGGAAAGCAATTTGAAATATTTGTTGACTTTTTAGATGAGCTGCGCCGCGCCGGCATGAATCCGCCTTTGTGCCACGCTGCCAATAGTGCAGCTATCATAGATATGCCCGAAACCCATCTCGATATGGTGCGAGCCGGCATTGCGATTTATGGTCTCTATCCATCCGATGATGTAAATAAACGCCGAATCGCGCTGAAACCGGCCATGACTTTAAAATCAAAAATTGTTCATTTAAAAAAAGTTCCCCCCGGTTTCAACGTCAGTTACGGCAGCATATATCAAACTCCAAAATCCACAACCATTGCTTCAATTCCCGTGGGATATGCGGACGGATTTAATCGTTTGCTCTCTTCCCGTGGACATATGCTGGTCCGTGGGCGCAGGGCACCGATTGTCGGACGAATCTGCATGGACCAGACCATGCTGGATGTGGGACATATTCCTGATGTGAATTTAGAAGATGAGGTGGTAATTTTCGGAAGACAGGAAGATGAATCCATAACTGTTGATGAGATTGCCGCGAGCCTGAACACCATCAATTATGAAATCGTCTCTGCCTTAACAGCCCGCGTACCTATAATTTACCCTAAACTTTCATAAATCGAGGATTTCGAGGACCAGGCGCCGGGGGTTAAGGTCGGGGCACCCCATCTAATCTTCATGGATATGTTTAACAAGATGACCGAGTTCGGGAAAAATAAGGGCCTTGCAAGCCAATTTACTGGCTTTAAGGCTCCCCGGCATGCAAAACACAATGGTTGTTCCAATAACACCGGCAGTGGCACGGGATAAAAGAGCGGCAGAATCTATCTGTTCAAAACTGAGCTGGGCAAAAAGGGGCCCAAATGCCGTGAGCTCCTTTTTAAAGAATGGACGGACCGCTTCAATGGTAACGTCTTTGTTGCTAACACCGGTGCCGCCGGTTACCAGGATGACCTGAGCGCCATAATCTCTTATGGTTTCATGAAGGATTTGGGTTATTGCTTCGGTTTCGTCCGGAACAACCCGATGCAATACAAGCTGATGACCTTCCTTTTTAACCCGTTTGCCGATCCACTGGCCGCTTTTATCCTCTGTTATTGAACGTGTGCTTGATACGGTGATAATACCCACATCAACCTTTTTCGGAGCGTTCGCCTTGTGTTTTTTGAAACCCATTTTATCTCCATGCCGGCATTTTCAAAACCCATTTTTGATGAACCCTTAAAGAATTTTCTACGAAACCGTCATTTTTCCTCAATTACAACCTTATCCTCCCCGTCATGCTCTCTTAATAATACATTTACGGTCTCAGATCGCCTTGTTTCAACAAATTCCCCTACATAATTAGCCTGGATTGGAAGCTCCCGGTGACCCCGATCCACCAGCACGGCAAGTTCTATACGATCCGGTCTTCCGAAATCTATCAATGCATCCATGGCGGCCCGTGTTGTCCTGCCGGTAAACAGGACATCATCGACTAAAATAACTTGTTTCCCATCAACCGAGAAGGATATATTCGTGGTTTTAACAACCGGATTGAGACTGATTCGGGTCCAGTCATCCCGATAAAGGGTAATGTCCATTTCACCGGTCGGTATTTCAATCCTTTCGATTTCATTAATGCTGGACTGGATACGTTTTGCCAGATATACACCGCGGGTTTGAATTCCGATCAGGGTTAAATTCTCCACACCCTTATGCTTTTCAAGAATCTCACGGGTAATCCTTTGCAGCTTACGATCTATGTCCGCCGAATCTAAAATGATATTAATTGTACTCATTTTTTTCTCCAGTATCATAGTTAACATCTCAGAAATACTACAATAACCCATCTCCCTCGATATTTCTACCAAATTCCACCGAAAATAAGTTTAAAATTTCTATATCATGCACAAAGGTAAGATCAAGATTATTATGATATTTCTTTGCAACAGAAATCACAATCTCATTGAAACGGCCTTGATTTTGCCTGATATTTTTCCTATTGTAACATACTTAGCACATGCATTTTTACATACGACTCCTTATGATCATTATTTTATGAATTTCCTATTCGCTGTTATAAAATGAAACCCTCCGTTACCGGTATCATATTGGCA
>JBARSG010000207.1:0-3944 GCA_049644625.1 Desulfobacterales bacterium
GGACCAATCCTGTAATCAAAACAACATGGAGAACAAGAATAAAATAAGCCATTAAAACACTTTTAAGATGGCTTTCCTCTTTTTCTTTTTTATTTAACGCCATAACATTTCTCGAGATTTATATCCCCTATCCCGCGATACGCGAGAAAAATAAAAGGGTTTTTGGACTTTTCTTTAATTATATGATACATTAATTCGACAGGTTAGTAAAGAGACCTTTGCAAAATGTCGACATTTTAATTTCAGCTGGTTTTTGAATTTTCAAATCGTTCTACCAATTTCCCCGTATATACCTGGGGCATTTCATGGACAATTGATGTGTCTCGAATTGAGTTTAACTTCAAGATTAAAAAGTTCAATTTTTTTAGTATACGGTATTTTTCGGAAGTTTCCTGCATCCCCGCCAACAGGTCTTCTGTCTGTTTAATCTCCTTTTTCAATTCAATCTCAACCGGGACACAATCTGCATTTTTTAGTATTTTATAAGCCAGACGCAACTCTTCCGAAACAAAACGATCGTCCTCAAACTTCAAGGGCTTGCCGGCACCGGGCAGATTTTCAAATTCGCCCCTTTTCTGGGCCGTTAGAATCCGTTCTTCAATAATTTTTTCAAAACCGCAAAGCATAGCCAATTTTTTTCTTTTTCCAAATAAAAAAGTGCGTTACAGTAAAAACAATATAATACAACCCACTATCTTTTCAAGCCATAAAACAGTAAAAAACAAAAAAGGCCCCTATGATAATAAGAGACCTAATTTCAATCAAAGCTGGTGGCGATGCAGGGAATCGAACCCCGGACACTGCGGATATGAGCCGCATGCTCTAACCATCTGAGCTACATCGCCATGATAAATCTTAAGATTTTTTAAATATAGTTTACGGCAGCCTTTTTAATTTTCGAATTGGATTCTTTAACAGCTTGCTTTTATTTAGTCAAGTTATAAAATCGCTTCGGGATTTAATGCAAATTTAAGATATCGATTATCCGGGAGCGGATCCCTCTGCCTCAACAGCAAATTCTTCCAGATTGGCCGGCAGATTGCTGAATACAATCATAAACGGCAACTCTTGGCCGGGTTTAACCCGCATATTGGATTTATTGTCGCCAAGGCGATTTGACAATCGCTTTTTAATCGCTGAAAGCTCCAGATTAGAAAGTTCAATATCCGACAAAACATTTCCGCAAAAAACAGTCTCTTTCTGAACAAGAATTTTTCCTTTTGTATACAGTTTCCCGGTTACCCTGATATAACTGTGGGCATCTGAATATCCATTTTTGATTTTACCGGTTATCGCAAAAAGCTTTCCTGCTTTGGCATTTTTTACAAATGCACTATCAACATCTAACGTATCTATCTTGAGATTGCCGGCCGGATCCGAAATTTGGGGTTTAAAATAATCGCTGACAAAAGGAATTTCAATATTCATAAAGTCAAGCAAAACATAAATGCCGTAACAACCGCCTCCCAAAAGCACCAAGATCAACAAGACAATCAACGGCTTGCTGATCCGTTTTTTCACAGCAGGTTTTGCCGTTGCCACCACCGGTTGCACACCAACAATTTCCTCTTCTGATAAATCATCCTGGTCGATATCTTCAATTGCAAATTTTTCCTCTGTCTCTTCTGTTTCAGAAAATTCGACGGTTTCGAGTTCATCTGCAGCCGCTTCAATCTCATCAAGTTCAGTTCCTGATGTCTCTTCCAGCAAAGGAGAATCGACGGGTTCCGCCTCCTCTTCGGTCTCCTCTTCTTCTGTTTCAAACATCTTCTCTATATCTGAGAAATCAATCTCTTCCAACGCTTCAGGTTCGATACTCGCCCCATCATCCTCGGGAGCCTTTTCAATCTCGGGTTCCATATCCATATCTAATTCAAGTTCAAGTTCTTCCGGCTCTGACACGTCTTTTCCCTCAGTTGCCGGTTCTTCCAAATCGAGCAACTCCTCTATATCCGACAGATCGAGTTCATCCGGTTCTTCGATCTTTGCTTCCGCCTCGACATGCTCAGGCGCCTTTTCAGGTTCGGGCTCCAGATCCAGATCTAGATCCAGTTCGAAATCTTCAATGGCCTCATCCGCATCACCTTGTTTTTCCGGAACTTGCGTTATATCCAGCAGCTCTTCCATATCCGACAGATCGAATTCGTCCGGTTCCCCGAGCTTGGCTTCGGCCTCGACATGCTCGGGCGGCTTTTCAGATTCGGGCTCGAAATCCAGATCCAGTTCGAAATCTTCAATGGCCCCATCAGTATCACCTTGTTCTTCCAGAACTTCTTCCTCTGCAAACAATTTTTCCAGGTCCGGCAAATCAAGTTCACCGAACTCTGAGTCATCCAACTGGCCGGTTTCAGAGTCTTCAGTCTCTTGTTCAAATTCAAGGTCCGATAACATTTCATCCGGTTTTTTAACTTCTTCCGGGGGCGCAGGTGGATAGGCGATAAAAACTTCTTTACATTTTGAGCATCGAACTTTAGAGCCCTCTGGTTTTAGAAGACTTTCATTTAAATTGAAACTGGCGTTACAAGCCTTACAGGTAATAATCATAGTATACCCCACCGCTTATAATTTAAGGTGATAAATCCCCGCTAAATATCTATAGTCTTCATTATAATCGAGGCCATAACCCACAAGGAATCCTTTAGCTACTTCATGGCAGGCATAGTCGATTTTAATATTTGCATTACGGCGTTCGTGTTTGTTAATCAGGGCACAAATTTTAACAGTTTTCGGATTAAAAGTTTTTAAATAATCGATGAGATAAGATAAAGTCAAGCCTGTATCGACAATGTCTTCTACAACCAGTACATTTTTATTATTAACATCAATCTCAATTTCTTTTGTCAAACGGATGTTCCCTGATGATGAAGCGCTGGAGCCGTAGCTGCAGACCCGTATGAAATCAAGTTTAACCGGGATGGTGAGATGCCGCACAAGATCAGATAAAAAGACGAACGCCCCTTTTAAGATCCCGATGAGGATAAGTTCCTGATCCTGATAGTCAGATGAAATCTTGCGCGCAACCCGGGCTACCATTTCGTCGATATCATTTTTATTCAAAACAGGAATAAGTTCAGGCATAATCAGAAATTATGAATATTCAAGACCTCGTTAAG
The DNA here is from genome assembly GCA_049644625.1 of Desulfobacterales bacterium. Taxonomy (GTDB): domain Bacteria; phylum Desulfobacterota; class Desulfobacteria; order Desulfobacterales; family UBA11574; genus S5133MH16. Next base: position 3,114 of record JBARSG010000207.1, read on the forward strand.
CAGTCAAGGTGCTGATTTGCTATTTTTCCGCTCAACCCCTTTTCACTCGACGAGTTGACCATACCTGAATTTTAGGCTTTTTAGTCACTCTTGTCAATAAATTTAATTCCTTACAGGCCGATCTCTGCCAGTTGTTCAATCAACTTTTTTTGCTTTTTGGTAAGCTTTACCGGCATGTTTACATGGATATAGACATAAAGATCCCCCGTGTCTTTACCATGCATATGGGGAAGTCCGTGTCCTGCGAGACGCATTTTGGTTTTGTGTTTTGTTCCCGAAGGTATTTTCAAGCTTAACTCTTTTTTGCTGAGTGTGGGAACAGAAATACTCGATCCGAGGAGAGCCTCGCTTAGTTTTATCTCTCGATGCATATAAAGATCATACCCTTTAGAATCATAAACCTTATCACCCAGCACTTTGGACTGGATATACAGATCTCCGGGAGGGCCCCCATATGGGTCTGGATCACCCTTTCCTGCAACACGAAGTTTCTTCCCGGATATCATTCCTTTTGGAATCTTTACCGTAATCTTTTCACTTCGCCCCTGATGTTGGAAGGATACTGTTTTACTTGTTCCTGTTGTCACCTCTTCCAATGTTAGCGGCAACTCATACATTAGGTCTGCTCCTTTTGACCGGGCCTTTTGTTGCCTCTGATAACCGTCAAACGGGGATCCGCCTCCGAAGGAAAACCGCATGCCGTTACCCCGGCCGGAAAAACCTCGGGTTTTTCCAAACAACTCGCTGAATATATTGTCAAAATCGAACCCCTTAAAGATATCTTCCTGTGAAAAACGCCGCTGGAATCCTGCGGCACCGAACGTATCATAC